>NZ_JASJVS010000015.1:0-75812 GCF_035019605.1 Undibacterium sp. 5I2
GCGACGCGATGGGAGGGGATGCAAACCCCTTCCAGAGTCTTTTCCATCGTCGCTTGCGACGATCCATTAAGTTGTTCGCCCCGGTTGCAACGCAACACCGCATTCCCGCTCCTGACACGGCATTGTGCCTTACAATGCCAGCCACACCACAGGAGCCTGCTTTGTTCACCCTCAAACAAAAATTCGCCGCCATACCGAGCGGTTCGGCCGCACTGTTTTTCATTCAAATTTTTGCCACGCTCGGTTTTGCCGTACTGTATTCGACCTTGGTCTTGTATGCCACCAGCAAACTGCATTTCAGTATCAAAGAGGCCACGGCCATCATGGGGGTGTTCGGTGCCTTCAATTATGGCTTGCATTTGTTTGGCGGTTACCTCGGCGGGCGATTGATCAGTAACCGTAATCTGTTCATCGGCGGCATGCTCTTGCAAGTGTTGGGCTGCGCCTGTATCTCCGGTGGCAGCGTGGCCCAGTTGTATTGGGGTTTGGCTTTGTTTTTGACCGGCAGCGGGCTCAACGTCACCTGTATCAATATGATGCTCACGCAACGCTTCGCGCCTGAGGATGAGCGTCGCGAGAGTGCTTTTTTGTGGAATTACGCCGGCATGAATCTCGGCTTTTTCATCGGCTTTTCCGCCGCCGGCTATTACCAGCTTGAGCAGGATTACGCCAGCCTGTTCATCTTTGCCACGCTCGGCAATTTTGTGGCCATCGTGTTGGCAGCACTGAATTGGAACACGCTGGCTGACCGTAACACGCCCTTAAGCGCGCTCAAACCGGCGCAGTTTCGGAAAAACTTGGCGCTCGGTTTGGCCGTCTTGATCGGTTTGGTGCCGGTGGTGTTTTACCTGCTGCATCAAGCCGAATCGACCGAGCAAATCATCCTCTGGATCGGTGGCGCAGTCGGCCTGGCATTGGCGGCCTTGACCTTGCTGCATCGCGAGCGCCGCGAACGGCGCAATATGACGGCCTACCTGATGCTGACGCTCGGTTCCTTGGTGTTCTGGACTTTGTATCAGATGGCCCCTACTGGTTTGCAATTGTTTGCCGATAAAAATGTCGATCGCCTGGTGTGGGGCGTAGAAATTGCGCCGCAATGGATACAGAACATCAACGCCTTTGTGATTATGATAGGCGGACCCTTGCTGGCGATCTGGTTCAAACATCTGCGCGCACGCGCTTGGAAGCTCGATGTGCCGCTACAATTTGCGCTGGCGCTGCTGCTCATTGGCGGCGGCTTTTTAGTGCTGCCGCTGGGAATCTGGCTGGCCCCGGCCGATGGCATGGTGGCATTCAAGTGGCTGTTCATCAGTTATATCTTGCAAAGCCTTGGTGAGTTGCTGATTTCACCAGTCGGCTATGCCATGATAGGGCGCTTGGCACCGACCAAATATCAAGGAGTAATGATGGGAACGTGGATGTTGGTCACCGGCGAGGCCTCGATTCTGGCCAGTTATTTTTCCGGTATGGTGCCCGATCCTGCCGCCGGCGGGGCCGTCAGCAGTAATCCGGTTTACAGCCAGGTGTTCGGCATGCTCGGCTGGGGCAGTGTCGGGGTCGGGCTCTTGCTGGTAGTTTTGATTCCATTTTTACGCACACTCATCAGCAGTGGTCCTAGCGATGAGGCCACAGCATGAAGCCGCCAGGGCTGATCATGGCAGCGGCCATCAATCTGTTCCTGGCCGTGGCAGCCGGGGCTTTCGGTGCGCACGGATTGAAAACAGTATTGAGCCTGGAGATGCTGGCGATCTGGCAAACCGCCGTGCATTATCAAATGATCCATGCCCTCGGCCTGCTCGCCATCGCCATGCTGGGCCAGCACGCCGATGCGCGCTGGCTGGCGCGTGCCGCCATCGCGTTCTTGCTCGGTATGGTGATTTTCAGCGGCAGCTTGTATCTGCTGGCGCTGTCTGGCTTGCGCTGGCTCGGTGCCATCACGCCGCTGGGCGGGCTGGCATTCCTGGCTGGCTGGGCCATGTTGGCTTGGGCCGCTTGGCTGCAGCGGCGCTGAAACCTGGTACCAGCGCATTTTGAATGCGCTGGCCCGACGCAGTGCTTTATTCGCCGTTTTTAGCCACGGCGCGCTGATAAGCCGGACGTGCTTCGATCATGTCGACGAAGCGGCTCAGGTTAGGAAACGCCTCGCGCCCGCCATTGCGCACCCCGAGTTGCGCCACAAATGATAACTGCACGTCGGCACCGCTGAGTTCTTGGCCGACGAAGAAGTCGCGCCCGTTCAGTTCGGCATCGAGATAACCGAGGTGATTGGCGATTTCGCTGTGGATGCGCGGATGCAGCGGTGCGCCGGCTGCGCCGAGACGACCTACATACAATTTCAATAATAAAGGCAGCATGGCCGAGCCTTCGGCATAGTGCATGAATTGCACATAGCGATAGTAATCCGGTGTGCCGGCCGCGGGGACGAAGCGCCCTTGGCCGTATTGCGTGATCAAGTAGTCGAGAATCGCACCCGACTCGATCAGTACCATGTCTTGATCGCGTAATACCGGCGCTTTGCCGAGTGGATGGATCAGTTTCAGTTCTGGCGGTGCCAAGCGCGTGCTCGGGTCGCGGTCATAACTGATTACTGTGTAATCGAGCCCCAATTCTTCTAACATCCAAGTGATACGGCGTGAACGCGATTCTTTGAGGTGGTGGACTTCTATCATGGCAGACCCGTGAATGTGATGGTTGGAGCCTCATTATGCCTAAATTCGCACAAGCGTGCTGTTTCGCCCGAAAGCGCTTCGATTCCTCACCTCGTCATGTTCGTGTAAGTTCCTACGGTGATGATCAAGCCTGCAGACGGGGGCGCTGGGCACGATGCTGAGAGACTGTCGTTGGCATGACAGTTTCTTAGGCTGCCAAGTACTACCATCACGGCAGATGGAGACTCTGATACAAAAAAAATAGAAAGTGTGGATGACATGACAGTACAGGATGTATACCGACAAAAATTGACTTCCGCCGAACAGGCTTTGGATTTGCTGCGCGATGGTGATTACATCGTCGTGCCAACCGGCGTCGGTGAGCCGCCGAGCTTGTTGAATGCCTTGTCGGCCCAGCGCCGGCGCTTTCATGGCGTGACGGTGGCGCAGATTCTGGCAGTTCGCAAATACGGCTATTTCGACCCGGAAACGACGCAGCATGTGCGGCATCTGTCGTATTTTTTCGGGGCTGCCTCGCGCGCCGGTGGGCAGTCGGGCCAAATCGATTTCGCCCCCAGTTATTTTTCCGAAATGCCGATGCTGTTCGAGCGCGGTTTGTTCCGTTCGGATGTGGTGTTTACCATGGCTTCGCCGATGGATGAACACGGTTATTTCTCGCTCAGCCTGGCTACCGATTACACCATGGCAGCGATCGCCAAGGCGCGTGCGGTGGTGATTGAAGTGAATCCGAATGTGCCGTTTGCGCACGGTAATTGCCACTTACATATTTCTCAGGTCACCGCGCTGGTGGAAAATGATGAAGCCGTGACCGAAGTCGGTTTGCCGAAGATCGGACCGGTGCAGCAAGCGATAGGCAAATATGTCGCCGATATGATAGACGATGGCTCGACCCTGCAAATCGGTTACGGCGGTATTCCCGATGCCGTCGTCACCCAGCTGGTGCATAAACACGATCTCGGCATTCATACCGAAATGATCGGTGACGGTATTTTGACCTTGTTTGAAAGCGGTGCCGTCACCAATCGGAAGAAAAATTATTTGCCGGGAAAAATGATCGCCACGTTTGCGCTCGGTTCGAAAAAACTGTATCAATTTTTGCACCGTAATCCGGCAATAGAAATGCATCCGGTCGATTACACCAATGATCCGTATCTGGCGGCAAAAAACGATAATCTGGTCGGTATCAATGCGACTTTGCAGATCGATTTGCTCGGCCAATGCGGTTCCGAAAGTCTCGGACATTTGCCGTATTCCGGCACCGGTGGGCAGGTCGATTTCGTCCGCGCCGCGAACCGTTCGCGTGGTGGTAAGGCTTTCATCGTCTTGCCAGCCACTGCCAAAGACAACAGCATCACACGCATCGTGCCGACGCTGACGGCTGGCACCCATGTCACGACCGGTAAAAACGACATCAATTACGTCGTCACCGAATTCGGTGTAGCGCAATTGCGTGGCAAATCGGCCAAGCAGCGGGCGGCCGAAATGATCGGCATTGCCCATCCTGACTTCCGCGCCGAATTGCGGCGCGAAGCGCAACGGCTGCATTTGCTTGACTGAGGCGGCAGGATAACAACAGGAAAAATTATAAAACGTGCAATAATATCGAACTTCAACACTTCGTTACCAAAGCCGATGAAATCATTTTTCCTGCTGGTCTTGTTGTTGTCCGGCGTCGCGCATGCCGACACACCCGTATTCAAATGTACTGTTAACGGCAGCGTGGTGTGGTCTGACAGCCCGTGCGCCGGCAATGGCAAGGTGGTAAAGGTGAAGAATCTACCTGCAACGCCGCGCAAGCCGGGTGCGACGCCGAGTGTGCCGGCGCGCTGATCAGCGCCATGCCATATACACATCGGTGAGCAATCGGTCGATGCCGTATCGCGTGGCTGATGGAGATATTTTCTTACAGACGTAAAAAAGCCCACCATAGGGTGGGCGATCCATTCATTACGTCGACTCGTGGGCAACCCATGCTATCTGCTTGGTGTCGCCGACTGGTGCCGGCCCGTGCTATCTGCGCGGTGCTGGCGGTGAGTCGTCTGTTCCTGTCAATGTCAGCGTAAGCGCTTGACAGAGTTAAAACGAATGAGAACCTTCACAATACCCATTCCGCTACGGTCTGTGCACCGTCAGGCGGGCGCGGACTGGGGGGAAGGGCAGCACGAATTGCTTCAAACATCGACTACGCCATTTCCCGGTTTCCCATGCTATCTGCGTGGTGTCACCGGCCGGTGAGAATCGATGGTGCATCAGTATGCCGCGTGAGCGCGTAGTACCGACTTGTGAAGGGGGCGTCACCGATGGAATTTGTATACCGTGTTGCCCATGCTATCTGCATAGTGCAAGCAGGCTTGATTGCTCAAACAAAAACCATCATGGCGACAATGGCTAGTTGATCTATGCCAATGCCCTGGGGCCTTGGCATCAACAATTACGCCAGAACTTGAATGTTTGCAGCTTTGTCGCCTTTAGGACCAGAAGTGCGTTCGAAAGAAACGCGCTGGTTTTCGCTCAAGCTTTTGAAGCCGCTCGATTGTATGTCTTGAAAGTGGGCGAACAAGTCAGCGCCACCTGCATCTGGAGCGATAAAGCCGAAGCCTTTAGCATCGTTGAACCATTTGACGATTCCTGTTTGTGTGCTCATAGTAAATTCCTTTAAGTAAAAAGCGGTATCGCATAAGCAAAATTGCTCAGCATGCGATCTGGGCACTTGAAACCAAGGAATGAAACCGGAGGAGAAAAAACAGAACAGCCAGAGGATACAGCCATGCGGAATTGGGACCAACAATATAACGACTTGATGCAAGTACAAAACGCAATATACATGAAAAGTCAATCGTGGCCAAGTATTATTTTTATTTTGTGTGCAAAGTTCTTGCGAAAACTCATTTGCTACAGCGAACAACTTAATGGATCGTCGCTTGCGACGATCCATTAAGTTGTTTGAATTTTCCGCGTCCGGCCGTGGCCGACGGGACTTCGGCCAGCCGGCCGGCACAATTGCGCGGCCTCTCGCCGGATCAAACGCTGGTGTTGGTTAATGGCAAACGCTGGCACAGCTCGGCCGTCGTCAATGTCAACGGTACGGTGGGGCGCGGTTCGTCTGCACCCGATCTCAATACCATTCCTTTAGCCGCGATTGAACGCGTCGAAGTGCTGCGCGATGGTGCTTCGGCCCAGTATGGTTCGGATGCGATTGCCGGCGTCATCAATATCATTTTGAAAAAAGGTGCCAGTGGCGGCGTGATCGAAGCCGGGGTGGGCCAGACCAGTCGTGGTGATGGCAGTGCCGGCAATTTGTCCGCCAACTTCGGTGTGCCGCTCGGTGAGCAAGGCTGCTTGCGTGTGACGGCCGAACAGAAAACCCAAGGTGCCACGAACCGTGCCGGCCCGGATTTACGCAATCCGCTTGAGCCGCGTTATGGTCAAATCACGCAACTTCAGGGCGACCCGCGTTTGCAGCAGAGTAATCTGGCACTCAATGCGGCACTGCCGCTCAACGCCGACGTCGAACTCTATGCCTTACTCAGCCTTAGTCAGCGAGATACCGATGCACCAGCTACCTGGCGCACCGCCTACACCAGCGGCACGACTTTGCGCAGTCCTTTGTATCCACAGGGTTTTTTACCGAATGAAGCGGCCACGAATAAAGATATCTCTGGCGTGTTTGGCATCAAAGGACGCGCCGCCGAATGGCGTTGGGATACCAGCCTCAATTACGGCAGCAATGAGTTCAGTCTCGACGTCAACCACAGCGCTAATCTGAGTCTCGGTACTGCCAGTCCGACCAGTTTTTATATCGGAAAATTGAAAAATACCCAAACCTTGGCAAATTTCGATGCCGCGCGTGAAATCGACGTGGCTTTGCTCGAACAGCCATTGACGCTGGCGCTTGGTGGCGAATTACGCCAAGATCAATATCAGATCAGTGCCGGTGAGAAAAATTCTTATGTCGGCAGCGGTGCCCAAGGTTTTGCTGGTTTCCAGTCATCGAATGCCGGTAGTTTCAGCCGCCACAGCGTAGCGATTTATGCCGACGTCGAGGCTGAACTGACTCGCCGTTTGCGTGCAACGGTGGCTTTGCGCCATGAGAATTTCAGTGATTTCGGCAGTGTCGCAGCCGCTAAAGTATCGGGCCGTTTCGAGCTCACCCCTGAGCTGGCGCTGCGTGCCGCGGCCTCGAACGGTTTCCGTGCCCCTTCGCTGGCGCAACAGAATTACACGATTTCGACCAGTAACCTCATTACCATCAATGGCAGTTCGCAATTGGTCGATACCGGTACTTTCGGGGTAGCAACGGCGGCCGCCAAGGCACTCGGTGCCAAGCCACTGCAAGCGGAAAAATCGCGTAACCTCAGTCTGGGTGCGGTCTGGCAGCCGGCCAAGAATGTGTCTTTGAGCATCGATGCGTATCAAATCGAAATCGATAACCGGATTCTGTATTCTGGCAATTTGGTATTACCGACGAATTTACAAAGTGTCTTGGCGGCACAAGGCGTTCCGGTTGCTGCCGCCCGTTACTTTACCAACGCCCTCGATACCCGCAATCGCGGTGTCGATGTAGTCGGTACTTGGGCCTTGGCTTTGTCTGGTGCCGATAAATTGGCATTTACCTTGGGCTATAACCGCAATAATACGGCCGTAACGCGGGTGGCTGACAATCCGGCAGTGCTGACGCAAAACAATTTGATTCTGGTCGACCGGCAGAGCATCTTGCGGGCCACCGTTTCTGCACCGAAAGACAAGCTCAGCTTGGCGGCCGATTACAGCGTCGCACAGTGGCTCGCGCATGCGCAAGCCAGCCGTTATGGCAGTTTCGCGTCGCCACAAAATAATGCGGCCTTGGACCAAACCTACGGTGCCAATGTGGTGCTTGATGCGGCGCTCAGTTACCGGCTTGGTCATTGGACCTTGACCGGCGGGATAGATAATTTGACCAATCAATATCCGGATCAAGTGACTTCGGCCGGCAATCTCAACAGTGGCGGCACCTTGGCTTACAGTACCTTCTCGCCTTACGGCTTCAATGGTCGCTATTACTACGCCAAGGCGGCTTACGCCTGGTGAGTGTGACTGGAGCGCGGCGCTACCCCTGCGCGGCGCATTTCCCTGGGTTCAGGCGCTCAGTGGGTAACGCCGTATCAGCGCAAAATCGGCACCCGGCTGGTGTTCCGCAAACAGGGCGATATCCTTGATCTGCAGCGGCTCGGCGATAGCGAAGTGCTGCTCGGCTGCCTGATGGATGGCGGCTGCAGCATCGGTATTGTCGAGCGCATCGGTGAGCGTCATGTGAAAGCGGTATTCTTCTTCGGTATAGGGATAGCCCCAGTGCTGCAGCAGGCGTAATTGCCGGGCACTCAGTTGTTGTTGCTGACGCCGCGCCAGCTCTTCTGGCTTGAGTGGCGCGCGCAGATGATCGAAATCGCGCACGCACTGCATCGCCAAGTGATGCAATTCACCGCCGTCTGCGCTCGGGCGCAATGCCAGAAATGGCCCCAGCCACTCAACTTGCGGTGGCGCGACGGTGATGCTTTTTTGCTGATGGCAAAACGCTTGCAAACTGCGGTCGAGATGCGCTAAGTCGTAACCTTCGGCGAGTCGGAACGGCGCTTTCAAAGTCGCATGAAAACCATAGCGACGCGCATCGCGACTGAGATGATGAAACACCTTAGGATTGACATCGGCGATGCGCAATTGCGCCATGTCGCCCGCCGTTGAGGGATCGCGCCCGAGCCAGTGGCAACCGGCTTGCCACCAAGCGCTGGCGGGATCGGGCGAGAAATACAGGGCGTAACGCATCATGGTGGGAGCAGTATCGGTAGCGCGCGGACTCAGTTACCGACCTGGTCGCTCGGGAAACGCAGTGAATCGCGCAGCAAAAAGCCCATGGGCATATTCAAATTCGATCCTTTTGGCGGAATCGGGCGTATGAACCAGCGGTCGTAAATTTTATAGATTTCACCGTCGTGAATAATGCGCAGCATTTCCGTATCGACAATTTTTTTGAATGCTGTGTCGTCTTTACGCAACATGATCGAATACGGCTCCACCGATAAGGGTTCGCCGATAATCGCAAACGCACTCGGGTCTTTGGCATCGGCACGTAAGCTGTAGAGCAGCACATCATCCATAGGGAAGGCATCGGCTTTGCCGTTTTCAATCATTTTGAATGACTCTTGATCGGTATCGCCCTCGACTAATTTGATGCCCAGGGAATTGATGTCGTTGCGATCGCTGAGCAATTTGACCGTGGTCGTGCTCTTGGTCGTCACGATGGTGCGATTGCGGAATTGGTTCCAGTTTTTGATCTGGCTGTTACTGCGCACCACGGCGCGTACGCTGGAAAAGAAATGTGGAATGGTGAAATCGAAACGTTTGCGGCGGTCGGCATTATTGGTCGTGCTGCCGCATTCGAGATCGATTTTGTCTTCTTGTAAGGCGCTGAAGCGGGTGGTCGAATCGACTGGGAAAAACTGCAGCTTCAGATTCGGTAATTTCAACTCTTTTTTTACCGCATCGGCGATTTTCAAGCACAAATCAACCGAATAGCCGACCACTTGCTTATTGCTGTCTGTGAAGGAGAAGGGCGGGCTTTCTCGCACGCCTATGATCAAGGTCTGGGTTTTGCGAATTTTCGCCACACTGTCAGTGGCAGACCAAGAGAGCAGTGGCAGCAGGCTGAAAAACAGACACAAAATGACACGATGCATAGTGGTTTTCCTATCGAGAAAGCGAGTGGTTGATTGTGGGCCGAGCAGCGTACAGCAGACGAAAAACCGGGGACGAACAGCAAAGACAATCAAGCTACTCAAATTTACCAGCCTCGTGCCGGAACAAAGAATCGAAATTATTTATATTTCCCCCATATTGTATGGCCGCTGTGGCCCTGATAGGTGGTGCAAATCACCAGGAAAGTGAATATGTTTTATTTATTAACAATAAGCCATGTGCCACTGAGTGCGCGTAAAATACAGCCGCAAGCATGCTATTGTCAGGCAGCTTGTTTCCATAGGGTAATTTGTTCATGAATTTACACTCGTTCCCAGAGCGGCTGATACGCAACGCACGCATCGTCACGATCGATCAAGTTGTCAGCGGTAGCGTAGCTTTAAAGCATGGTTATTTCAGCGAAGTCAGTGGCGGTGACCTGACTATGCCGGCCGATGATTGGCAGGGCGACTATCTGTTGCCGGGTATGGTGGAATTACATACCGATAATCTGGAAAAACATTTGATGCCGCGGCCTAAGGTCAATTGGCCGATCTTACCGTCCATCATCGCGCATGATGCCCAGATCGCCGCTGCCGGCATCACCACCGTGCTCGATGCGATTGCCGTCGGCGACTTAGACCCCGAGAGCGTGCGCAGTCAAAGCTTGCAACCGTGCATATCCGGCATAGAACAAGCGCGCGCGGCCGGCTTGTTGCGGGTCGATCATTTCTTACACTTACGTATGGAATTGGCCGAACAGGATTTATTGGCCTTATTTAAGCCCTTATTACACCACCCGCAACTCAAGCTCGTCTCGCTGATGGATCATACGCCCGGTCAGCGCCAATGGACCGATCTCGATCACTACCGCACCTATGTTACCGGTAAGCGCGGCTGGAGCCAGCAAAAAGTCGATCAAATGCTGTCGATTTTATTCGCCCGACAACAGCGTTATGTCGCCGATAACCGCGATGAATTGGTTCATCTGTGTCTGACGCAAAATCCGAGTTTGGTATTGGCCTCGCATGACGATACCACTGGCCAGCATGTGCTCGAAGGGGTGCGCGACGGCGTGCGCATTTCTGAGTTTCCTACCAGTTTGGCCGCAGCCGAATGTGCGCGTGAACATGGCTTGGCCGTGGTCATGGGGGCGCCGAATTGTGTGCGTGGCGGTTCCCACTCGGGCAATGTGTCGGCGGCTGAATTGGCGCGCCATGATTTGCTCGATATTTTGTCCTCTGACTATGTCCCGGCGAGTTTATTGCAGGCGGCCTTTTTATTGCAAGAGCATGGCTACTCCTTGCCGAAAGCGATCGCGACGGTCAGCAGTAATCCGGCCCGCTTGCTCGGTTTGCATGACCGTGGTCAGATCGCTCCCGGCTTGCGTGCTGATTTTTTACGGGTGCGTGTGTGTGAGGGTGTGCCGGTAGTACTGGGCAGCTGGGTGCAAGGCCGGCAAATCTGGTAATTGCGTTTGTCCCATTTGTTTTGCATGCGTGCCAATTAACAACATGCTCGCGCCGCTGTTTTGTTTTGCTATGCCCTTGCCGTACGTGCTCGTCAATGTTCAGGTTGACAATGTTCCTGCTAGTCTCTAATGTTGCTCTGCAGACAAATGGCTGAATAGTCATGGGGAAACCCGGCTGTACTTTTACCGACATCCTTTCGGAGACAAGCATGCTACATCGTATGGTACTGATCAGTACCCTCTTTTCCCTTTCCCAAGCAGTCTACGCCGAACCACCACCGATACGCATAGGTGTGATCGGGCCATTCAGCGCCAAATCTTCGTCTGACATGGGTGAGAGCCTGCGCGGTGGCGCGCGCGTGTTTCTGAGCGACTTGAACCAAATGGGTGGGGTGTTAGGGCGCAAAATCGAATTGATCGAGCGCGATGACGAAGCCAAGCCGGAACTCGGAGTGGCCTTAGCTAAGAAAATGATTGCTGAAGATAAGGTCGTGGCGGTGGTGGGCTTTGCCAATACCGGCGTGGCTCTGCAAGCGGCTAAAGTGTTTCAGGAGGCAAAAATTCCGCTGATCGTCACGGTCGCCACCGGTGCCAAATTGAGCGAGCAATTCATGCCGCCAGCCATCCACGACAGTTATATTTTTCGGCTCGCCGCCAGCGATAAGCTGCAACCGGTGGCGATACTCAGTGATGTGATCGACAAACGCAAGCTCACGCAAATCGCTATTTTGCATGACGACAGCCCTTACGGGCAGTTTGGTAAGGACAGTCTGTTAGCGGAAATGAAAACGCGAAAACTGGCACCGGTCGCCGTCGAAAGTGTCAAGATCGGTGAAACCGATATGCAAAAACAAGTCGCCAGCGCCAAGGCAGCCGGGGCACAGATCATTATTTTATATTGTCTGCCCAATGAAGCGATCGCGATCGCCAACAGCGTCAGCCGAGCGCATCTGAATATTCCGCTGGCCGGTTCTTGGGTCTTGTCGCAACACACGTTTGCCGAACAAGCCGGCGGCAATGCCGAAGGCGTGCGTATGCCGATTACCTTCATCGAAAACGAATCGACCCGCAGCAATGGCTTTGTCTTGTCTTATTTACGCATCAATAAGGTCAAACATATTCCTTCCGCAGTCTCGGCGGCGCAGACCTATGATGCCCTGCGTATCTTGAGTCTGGCCATCATGCAGGCCAACAGCACGGTGCCCTCAGAGATCAAGGCCGCCTTGGAAAACATGAAGTACGAAGCGACTTCGACTATTGTTACGCGCTATAAAAAGCCGTTCTCCAGTAGCGATCACGAAGCCATCACCCAGAACATGTTGTTCATGGGCGAAGTACGGCATGGAAAAGTCTCGTATGCCTACAAAGAAGACGCCAGCAGCAGTTTGATTTCGCGTACGCGCTGAAATCGGCGGCCTTGATCATTTCTCGGTATGCCTGACCACCGTGACGGTGCAACCGGCTTCTGCCACCACCTGCGCCGAGACACTGCCGAGGTAACGGCGTAGTGCCGAATTGCCGCGCGAACCGATGATGATGTGGTCGACATCATTATTGTGCGCGTATTCGATGATGGCCGTGGCCGGATCGGGCGCTTCGAGCACGTGGAAAGTAATTTTATCGGCAATCAGATCGAGCGGGCGCGCCCAATGCTTAAGTTCAACCAATTGTTTGACATGCATGTTTTCGCCTTGTTGTATCAGGCTTTCATCCATGCCCAAACGACTGGTTTTCCGCACCGTCACACAGGCCAAGCGCGCACCGGGTTCGGTTTGCAGCATGCGCCGGGCGATTTGCCGTAAATTTTCCGCCAGCGTCGCCGAGCCATGGGCCAAGTCGAGCGCGGCGACGATGATCGGTGCTTTCGATAATTGTTCCGAAACGCTGTCGGGTACAGCGGCCGGGATATCGCTGATGCGGAAGCGGCGTTTGAAAACCGTCAAAAAACCATCTTGCTGGTGTTTTTCGGCGCGTGCTGTCAGCGTCAGTTGATCTGGGTATTGCAACATGAGGGCCAACTGCGCGGCCGTATCGAAACGCTGCGCCGGATCGACTTCGAGGCAGCGTAAAATAATTTCCTGCAGCCAGCCCGGGATGTTGGCACGGTGCTGGCGCGGTGGAATGGGATCGCGGTAGAGGCGCTTTTTCAAACCACTCACTGAAGTCGGGTGGCCGAACGGGCGCTCGCCGGTGGCTAAATGATAGAGCAACACGCCGAGCGAAAACAAATCGCTGCGCGGTTCATGACGTATCCCCAGCACTTGTTCGGGCGCGATATACGGGCCGGTTCCCAACGGCAGACGAAATTCTTCATCGAGCAAATCGGGCAGGCGATCGTGGCGCGACAAACCGTAATCGATCAGTATGGCCTGGCCATCGCGCAGCATGATATTGCTGGGCTTAATATCGAGATGAATCACATGCTGGCGGTGCAGATCTTGTAAGGCATTGGCGATCTTGATACCGATATTGACCACTTCGGCCAAGGGCAGCGGCGCTTCATCAAAGCGGCTACGCAGTGAATCGCCGGCGATCTGTTCCATCACGATATACGGTTGGGTATCGAAGTCGCCGGCACCGAAATAACGCGGCACATGGCTGCCTTTCAGCTTGGGCATGATCATCTGCTCGACCTCGAAGGCGACAATGGCAGTCGGGTCTTCGCGGCCGAACAGCAGCGGCACTTTCATGATCAAGGGTGGCACGCTCAGTTCAGTACCGGGTTTGCCGAGATGGCGTGCGCGCAGATCAGTGACGCGCCACAGCGCCGCCATGCCGCCGGTGTGTAATTTCTCTTCGAGCCGATAACCATCGAACTCCATGCCGACTTGTAGCCGTGGTGGGCGCATCTCAATGCCCCGTCAGGAGGCGTGTTGCCAGCGCGGCCGGCAAACCGGCGGCGATGATTTTGCGCGCCGCCGTATCATGGTCGTATGGCACCCGGTAGTAAGTGAGTTCCAGACTGTCGGTATCGAAACTGGCATAACAGGCGGCCGGATTGCCATCGCGCGGCTGACCGAGCGAACCCGGAATCACCAGCCAACGACGCTGTTTGCTCAGTGGGATGCTGTTTTCCGGAGTTGGTAAAAATTCGCCGGTCTTGCCGGTTAAGCTGAGGTGATACAGCGTCGGCAGATGCACATGACCGCAGAAGGTAACGCGGGCCTTACAGGCGTGCATGCTGCGCATGGCTTCCATGATGCCATCGATGTACTCCCATTTTTCCGGGGCCCAGGCATTCGCATGTACCAGTAAAAGATCGGGCAATTCTACTCGGTAGGGCAGTTGCCGCAGAAAGCTCAGTTGTTCCGGGCTCAGCTGCGAGCGCGTCCATTCCACCGCTTGGCGCGCCATGTGGTGCATGCCACTGTGATCGTCCTGCAGTACCGCGGCATCGTGATTACCCATCACTGCCCAGCCGCCGGCGGCGACGCGTTCCCTGACAGCGTCCAGCACCCAGGCCGGATCGGCACCATAGCCGACCAGATCACCAAGAAAAGCATAACGCGTGACTTTTTGTTGCTCGGCATGGGCCAGGCAAGCACTGAGCGCTTCTCGGTTGGCATGGAGGTCGGTCATAAGCGCGATGAGCATGGTGTGATTTCTATTGAACTGAGACTGAAATACTACGGGACCAGCCGGGTGGCAGGCATAGCTTGATACTGATGATAGCCGCGCGCGCGCAGTGCACAGGCCGGACATGTGCCGCAGCCATGGCCCCAGTCATGCAACTGACCGCGTTGACCGAGATAGCAGGTGTGGGTATCGGTACGGATCAGATCGACCAAGGCTTTACCACCGAGTGATTCGGCCAGTTGCCAAGTCTGTGACTTGTCTATCCACATCAACGGGGTTTCCAGTTTCATCCGCGTGTTCATGCCCAGATTGAGCGCGACTTGCAAGGCTTTCATGGTGTCATCGCGACAGTCCGGATAGCCGGAAAAATCGGTTTCGCACATGCCGCCGACGAGTACATTGAGGCCGCGACGTACCGCCAAGGTCGCCGCTACCGTCATGAACATCAGATTCCGTCCCGGTACGAAGGTGTTGGGTAAGCCGTTTTCTTGCATTTCAATGGCAATGTCTTCGGTCATCGCCGTTTGCGATAATTGTCCGATCAAAGACAGATCGAGCAGATGATCGGGGCCGAGGCGCTCGGCCCAGTCGGTCGAGAAGGCGCGCATTTGCTCCAGCAAGTGTGGGCGCACGCTCAGTTCTATGGCATGGCGCTGGCCGTAATCGAAGCCCAGGGTTTCGACGTGGGCATAGCGCGCCAAGGCCCAAGCCAAGCAGGTAGTGGAATCTTGGCCGCCGCTGAACAGCACCAGCGCGCGGTCATTGGGAAAAAAAGGGTTCATGTCACAATGTAAAAATAGATGTTTGATTGTAAAAGATGGCAACTTTGCATACAGTGCAAGCCGTTGTTGGTGGTAAGGTTCGTCTAAGATGAATGTTAACGCAAGCCCATGAGTTTTACTAAAAAATTTCTTTCCTCGTCGATACTCTCAGTAGTCGACCAAGGCATGTTAAGTGCCCTCAACTTTGCCATCGGGGCCATGCTGATCCGTTTCGTCAGCAAAGACGTCTATGGTTTATATGGCCAATTGTACGCCGGTGGCTTGCTGGCCGGTTTACTGGTCGATTCCTGGATCGCCGGGCCGCTGACCACCGTCGCCAGTGCGGTGCATGAGCATGCGCGGCGAGTACTGCTGCGACGTTACTGGTACCGACAAATTTTCTGGACCCTGGCGATGGGAGGGCTGGCCTTGCTGGTGGTGGCCTTGCTGCCGCCGGTTACCCATGGTCATGGGCAAGCGTGGTCGCTGGGCTTGGCTTTTGCTCTGTATGTGATCGGTAACGGCTTGCGCGAATACGGTCGCACGGTCGGCTTTATCCAGTCGGATATCCACAGCGTGCTGCGCCAAGACAGCGTGTATGTTGCGGCAGTCATCCTCGGCGGGGTAGTGCTCTTGAGCCGTCAGCAGGTCGATCTGTACAGCGTGTTTCTGCTGCTGGCCGGCGCCTCTTTGCTCTGTGCTTGGTTTGGCCGCGCGCGCCTGTTGGAGCGTACGGCCGCCGATGCCAGCAATATTGCTGCCGCTGACTTGCTAGTCATCGATAGCCATCAGAGTACGATCCGCGGCCATGGCCGCTGGGCCGTGCTCGGCGTGACGGTCGGGTGGTTGTCAAATTACAGCTATGTCTATTTGTCGGGTGCGTGGTTGGGTTTGGCGGCGATCGCCGATCTCAATGCCTCGCGTCTCTTGCTCATGCCGATTCCCTTGGCGGTCGCGGCCTGGTCACGGGTGGCGCGGCCGGAAGCGAGCCGCTTGATGGCCGAGCATAATTGGAGTGCCTTAAAAAAGCTGACCTTGTTTTCCGTGGTCGGCATCGAATTTGTGGTGCTCAGCTACGTCGGCGTATTGTTGTTGACGCTGCCGTGGCTGGAAGCGCATGTGATCGGCAGTAAATACAGCGGCCTTGATCCGCTCATCATGTTGTGGGGGGCGTATTTTGCCGTCAATGCGGTGCGCTGGATCGGCACTTCCTGGCTCATGAGTGGCGGCGCGTTCCGTTCCATGTTTTTGCTCGGTACCATTACGCTCGGCTTGGTGGTGGCGCTGACCTCCTACACCATCCCACATTGGGGACCGGCGGGCGCGGTGTTTGCCTTGATCGCCGTGGAATTGTTTGAAACCGTGGTGGTATGGAAATTTATTTATCCACGTTTACAACTGCCGCAATAAAGCGTTGGCTTAATTGATCGCAAATCAAGTGCAATACCTGTCGCTGTGCCCATAGCGGCGTAAAGGTATGATCGGCACCCTTGAGTATCTCGATATGGATGCCATCGCCGTCGCCGAGTAAGCTGCCATGGCGGCCGAAGTTTTCCGTCATCAGATCGACGCTGCTGTCGCCGGCATCCATGATCATCAAGATCATGCTACCGCGCGCTTCGAGTGCACGTAACTGGTGCGCCGTCCGGCCGAGAAAACGCGGATTGTGGAGGAACTTCGTCAACAGCAACTGGGCTTTGGTATGCAGGCGGCGCACTACGCGCAGGCTCAGTTTGACGACGATCTGACGCCATTGCACTTGCCCGCACAGCAGCCGCTTCCAAGTTTGCGGATCGCGCAGGGCAGCGGCATAAAAATGTGTCGATTTGATGCGCTCGCTGCGGCCCACCGTACGCTGGTAGACCAATTGATTCATCAGTATCAATCCGCGCACGCGTTCATCGCTCAAGCCGGCACGACAGGCGAAATAAGCCCCGGAACATAAGCCGCCCAACACGAAGCTGTTACTGCGAAAAGCCGAGCGCATGAATTCCATGGCATGGCGCATGTCCTCGTCGCCGCTGTCGGCATAGACTTGATTTTCCAGCCCTTCCGGGGTGGCGCGACTGTAGCCGATACCGGCCTTATCGAAGCGTAATACGATGAAGCCGCGCACGGCTAATTGCCGCGCCAATTGCACGTACAAGCGGTGATTGCCGACGCGGTGGTTGGCACCGATATTGGTCAGTATGATGGCTGGAAGCGTGCCTGGCAGTGCAGTACTGGCGTGCCCAGCAGCCCGCGAGACCACTCCGACCAGACCGGCAAACTCAACCAGATCTTCGCCTACCGCGGCACCGCTGGCATCGATGACGGCGCTGCGTCGCAAAGCATGGGGGAGCGTTGCCGCCGTGTGTTGCAGGGTAAATCTGGCGCTTAACCAGTCGCGCAGGTTTTGCCATAATTGAACTGGTACAGCACTTTCGTGGGCGTCGGCCGGCATCATCGCGGCATAGCCGGGACTCTGCTCGAGCGTCAGGTCTACGCCCTGTTCTTGCCAATGGCGTGCCAGTTTCTGCTCGCTACCGGCGAGGTCGTCGCGTCCCAGTATCAGGGTCGGCATACTTGGTGCATCCATCGTCAGCAGCGAGTACGTGCTCAAACGCTGGCGGCTGGCGGCGCACAATAGATAACCGCCGAATTCGTCGGTGCTTTCAGCTTCGTGTTCACGGTCGTGCTGCGCGCTACTGGTGGATTTCAGTATCTGTAACTCGCGACAGTAAGCGCGGCCGCTCACCACCGGCGCTTGCAGTAACAGCGCTGCTGCGCCGATTTCACTGGCCACGCTGGCGGCCAACAGTGCGCCTAGCCGCAGACCGAACAAGGCGATTTGTTCCACTCCCGCCAGGGTGCGCAAGTGCTGTGCGGCGCTGCTTATGTCTGCTTGCCACTGCGCGCTGCGCTCGCCGCTCAGGTCGGCCGAGTCGCCACTGTTGTGATAATCGAAGAACAGTACATCGAAGCCGGCTTGGGCCAATTGTTCGGTCAAGTGTTTGTAGGCGCGATACGCCACCAAGTATTCATGCCCGAACGGCGGACACAGCACCACCCCGCAGGCACGCGTGCCACCGGCGCTGCGGCGCTGGGCCGGATGAAACCAAGCCAATAGTGCCGCCGCCGGGTCGCCGAACCAGCAGGCTTGCGCCCGCGACAGCAGATCTTGGCTAGGATAGAGCTGCGACCGCTTAGCTGAGCTGCTCATAGCGCTTCTGGCAGCATGAAGCTGCCGTCCAGATTCAGCGCGCTGATCGTGAGCTGCGGCGCAGCGCCGGCGCTCGGGCTTGGTCTCGCCGCGGCGCGCAGTCGCAGCGTCTTGTGCTGGCCCGGGGCGAGATGAAAGTAATTGTCATCGGCTAAGTAGCCGGGTGTAGACAGACTCAGCGTTCGTACCGCCAAGTTACTGCGTAAATCGACCCGCAGTGTGCCATCCTCGGCGCGTTGCCAACTGCCGCGCAGACCGAGTTCAGTCTGCGACAGCGCTACCGGCAGCGGTCCGGCTTGGAAATGACAGGCGCTGACCAGCGTGTGCGTGGCATCGGATAACTGCAGGTAGGCGAGCTCATGAGCCGGTGCGCCGAAACGATAGGCGCAGGCGCTGTCGGTGAAATACGGCAGCAACGCGTCGGCGCGGAATTGGCAACTGCTGTGTGCACCCAAGCTGATGTGGCGGCTGCCGCGGGTGATGCATTGTGCGTTCTTTCCGAACAGGCTTAATTCCAGTAAGCCCAGAAAGGCGCTGGCGCCGTCATTGACCACATGTAAGGCCAGTCCATTCAAACCTTCATCGGTAAAAAATGCGCACAGTGGTGCCATCGCCCGTTTCAGATAATAATACGCTGCCTTGGGATGACCGTCGACATCGAGTACGCCCCAGCCGGCACCGGCGCGCAGATCGCGCCAAAACCAGACCAAGGCACCGTGACAGAGTGAGCCGTGGCGGCGCCATTCTTGCAAGGTCGTGGCCATCATGCTGCCGCTGGCGCTGCGTCCCAGCGCCAGATAGCGCTTGGTATCGGCGGCGCGTAAGGCGCGCGCATCGACGCGGTACAATTGTTCCACGTAATGGTCGCGCACATCGTCAAAATCCCAGTCGCAGCCATGATCGCGCGGCACCCCGGCATGCCAGTCCGGACCGGCATCGGGCTGCAGCGCATAGCGCTGCAGTAGGTCGGTTTCGGGGATATTCGCAAAGCCCAGGCATTCGCTGGTAAAGCGCGGTGCACTGCGGCGCGCATCGTCGGGCCCACGCAGATAAGCGCCGACACCGAAATAATGACTGACACCGGCATCGATTTGGAACGGCAGCACGCCACCCGACGGGCTCGATGGCCAGTACAGTACGTCGGGCCGCAGTGCTTGGCATAACTGCGGCAAAGTGTCGCCAAAAAAACTGTTACGCCAGATAGCTGCCGGCATGCCGAGCATGGCGGCCTGCTGTTCCACTTCACTGTTGCCGCATAAAATAGCGATGCAAGGGTGCAGTTGTACTTGCTGTAAAAATTGCTGCGCTTCGTGCTGTACCGTCGCCGCAAAATCGGCATCGGCGACCGGGTAATCCATATTGGCAAACATAAAATCCTGCCAGACCAAGATGCCGAGTTCATCGCACAAACGATAGAAGGCCGGATTTTCATACAACATGGTGCCGACCACGCGCAGCATATTCATGCCAGCTTGACGCGCCAACAGCAGCATGCTTGTTTGCTGCTCCGGTGTGGCATGCAGCGAAACGATGTCGGCCGGGGTCCAGCACACGCCACGGCAAAATACCGCTACGCCGTTGACGTGGACATGGAAATCATCCTCAGTTTGTTTGACCTCAATCTGGCGAAAACCGAGCGCATCGAGCGCAAACACATGGTTCTGCCCGGCGCTGTCGATGAGCTCTAATCGTGCCGGATACAGTGGCGCCTCGCCATGCGTATGCGGCCACCAGAGTGCTACCTCGGGCAGTGTCAAACTGCCGCTGGCGCTGTAGCTGCCAGGCTCGTCGCTTCGTAGCCTTAATTCGCTGACGGCAGTGCCGACATGCAGCCGCACTTGTTGCGGTGCTACTGTGCCGCTGAACCTGACTGCCGCTTGCACACAGACCTTGGTTCCATCGATCCGGCTGTGTAGCGTCCGACTTTCCAGCGTGTAGGGTTGTGCCAATTCCCACGCCAAGCCGCGATAAGGTCCGACTGCTGCCCCACGCGCCGACCAGCCCGGCATGCGGCCGAGTAAGCTGGTGCGCAGCCAGCGCAGTTGTTGTTGCGCGACCAAGCGAGTTTTCCAGCGTGGTCGCGGCCGCCGTTGTGCCAGCAGCGTGTTAAGCGCCAGGAAACGCAGACTCAGTATGCCCTGCGTGGGCAGCGTGCTGTCGGCCAGTGCATGGCGCGTCGCTATGAACATGTTTTCACTGCGCAGCAGCAGGGTATCATTCCAAAATACTTCGGCCACGCCAGCCAAGCCGGCGCACAGCAGGTGGCTGGCGTCAGCCGGTAAGCTTTGCCGGCTGTGAAACCAGATGTCGAGCGCATCGAAGTCGATGGTATCAGGTGCTTCGTTGCCGGCCGCGCGCAACACCGAAGCGGCGGTGGCCGGCAGGGTTGCGGGTAGCGCGGGTAAGGCAGCGGCCATCAGTGCCGATGGCAGGCTGAAGGAGTCTGCTGCCACCATGCTCATGTGCCAGCCGGTATGCAGCCAGTGCGGCGGGCGGTTCGCTGCGCTCAGCATGCCGTCTCTGCCAAGGCGCGCTCGAGCGCCGTCATGGTGTGCTGCCACTGCTGGGTCAATTGCGCCGTCAACGGTAACAGATCAACCGCGCGTTTGCTCACCACGGCGCGAGCGGTTTTCATCAGCAGTATGCGGCAGGTTTCCGACATCGCCGCACAGCCCTGTGCCGCGTTGTTGAAGTCACCGATCCCGTTTCGCTGCAGCCAATCCAAATATTGCCCACCGAGGCTATAGCCGGCACCGAGCTGACGTAAATTCGCAAAGGCATAGGCATGAAACGCCGCCAAACCTTCGTGCTGCAGTTGTTCCAAGCGCGTGATCAAGGCGGTTTCAAATTGCGGCATCGGGTTGTGCTGCGGCCGCCGTGCGGCATGCTGATGCAGCAGTTGCGCAGACACTGCGGCCAGGCTGCTTTCATCGCGCTGCAACAGTCGGTCGAATTTGACGAATTCAGCGAAGAATGGCATGTAGCTTGGGTCTGCGGCGACATCGAGGCGAAACATGCGGGTGAAATCTTCCCCCGCCAAACGATGATAAGCGCGGTTGTGAAAATACCCGAGCTGCCGTGTTATAGCATCGATTTTCACCATCGCGATGGTGGTCTTGACATGGTTTTGTTGGTAATCAGTGCCGCTGGTATCGGGTAAATGAAAGGCATCGACTTCGCACAAGACTACGCGCCCACGCGCCAGTTGTAGTGTGGCGTTTTCCAGCAAACTGCGCCAGACATGGAGTTCCTGTACATCGACGCCGTACAGGGTAAATAAGTCTGCATGCGCCGGTTTAAAAAAGGTCCAGTGATCGCCTTCGAAATCATTCGCAAACACCACCGGCAGGCAGGCCAGAGGATTGAGTCCGCGGCTATGCAGCAGCTCTATCCAGACATCGATGTAGCAATTCGTTTCTGGCCACACCGCATCGGCCGCATGCAAAGCATGCGACACCCAAGCGGCGTCGGCTGGCATGCTCGCGCTCATCATAAACCCAAGCGCGTGCGGCACTCAGCCGGCCACTCTGCCGGCACCATGCCATGGGTGCGGAACAAAGCCATGACGATGCGTTCGAGGCCGAAACCGAGGCAGGCAGTATGGGCTACGGCACCATCGTCAGTGTGGATGTCGAAGATCTTACCGAAATGGTCTTGGTGATAATTGAACGAGCATAGCGCGGTTGGTCGTGCGGCGGAAATGACCGGCACTACCACCTCGAATTTCAATTCTTGTTCGCGCTGATTGGCCGCTAACATGCGTCCACCACGGCCGAAAAACGGATCCGATGCGACTTCCGAGTGAGCTGGTAAACCGAGTTCCTGCAACATCGTCAAGCCGCGTTGCAACCACAGGTCACGCCACGCCAGTACCAAATCAGGCGCGCCGACGCGGACGAACTCACGCACGCGAAACGATTGCATGCGCGTCGGTTCATCTGAAGGTTCATTGCGAAACACCCAGTTCTGCATATCGACCAGCTTGCCACCGGCCGGCAGGGTGCCGCTGAAACTAGGATACACCGGATAGCAGGCCGCCGGCGTCAAACACACCGCAGTCATGGTTTGCAAATGGGTCCACGGACGTCCCTCATGCACGTTTTCCATCAATTCCTGATGTTGTGCCGCATTGCCGCTGAAACTGAAAATCGTCCCGGCCAATTGTGGAAACGAATCGAGATATTCACTGCGCTCGAGTACTTTACGATCCAGGCAGGGAGGGAATGACAAGCGGGTGGCCTGATCAGCCGCCGCGCGCTGCGAAACAAACTCATCAAAGCCGCGCAAGACTTGTTCAAATACCGGCCCGCGCCCGAAAATACCGGGTACGCCGACCGGAATGATATGACCGGCGCGGATCAAATCGTCGTTCAGCAGTTCAGGAGAGAAATCGATGGACATGGCGGAATATTCCCAGAGTGAGAGGGCGGTACTTAGTCGTCTTTAAGTACTAACAACAGATTGGCATTGGTCGCAAGCATACGGTCGTTACCGACCATCAGCGCCGCCGACAAGCTGTCGCGCAGATGGCGGCTCATCGAATACGGCTGGTCATTACGGTAGGCTTGGATGCCGCAAATTTGCAGCGCTTTCATGACCAACTGCGGCAAGGCTTCGCTGGCGGCGATTTTAAGATTATTTATTTTGACTGAGTACGATAGCGACGACAGCACCCCGTCGGCCGTTTGCTCGGCCTGGCTCAAGAGCTGATATTCGTGCAGACAGGCGGCCACGGCACTGCGTAAACTTTGCTGCATGCTGACCAGTTCGGCCAAGCGCAGCGCAGTTGGCGGCACCGTACCCGGTGCCCGGCGCGCCTGCTGTCGTACAAAGGCGCGCGCCTTGTTGACGGCCGCCGCGGCGCAGCCGGTCCAACAACCGCCCCACAACAGATGCGAGACCGGGACCACGGTTTGCGCCGCCATGCTGGCGAAGTCGGTGTCGATGATTTGTGCCGCGTGGCCGTGGGCTGCCAAATCAAATGGCGGGCTGCAGGTGCCGCGCATGCCCATGGTGTCCCACACACCGGTGGCGGTGAGCGTGTAATCGGTTTTCTGCAGCAGCACCAGGACCTGATCATTGCCGGCCGCTTGCGGGTTGCGGCGTGCCGTGACCAGCAAGGCATCGGCCTGGGCACCGTAAGAAACCGTGCTGGCGTGTTTGCTCAGTTTAAAGTACTCACCCTCGTGCGCATCGTCAGATTCCAGCGCACACAGACTGTGCCGCATTTCGCCGCCAACCCCGATCTCAGACGTCACCGAAGCGATCAGATATTGATGCCGTACCAATTGCTTCAGATAATCGCGATACCATTCTTGATCGAGCGCGTGCTCTACCAAGGTGATCACTTGAATCTGATGCATTGCAAAAATCATCGCCGTGGCGGCGCAATGGCGTGCCAGTGCATCGCAGATTTCTACCAATTCCGCCAAGCTGGCACCGGCACCACCGTATTCGGTCGGTATATAGGCGCTCAGCAGTTGTTCCTGTTTCAAGGCCATCACGGCTGCCAACGGAAAACGCGCATCGTGGTCAACCGCGTCGGCATCTGGCGCGGCAACTTCTTTGGCGACGCGGTGCGCGGCCAGCAACAGGGCAGAGGTGGCGGCCATCTCAGGCGGTCAATTCTTGCAGCGCTGCGGCGATGGCATTGATACTCTCGAACACGCTGCGCTTGAGCATACGGTCCGGGAATTCGACATTGAAGGCATCTTCCAAGGCTAGCATGACATTGACGCTGGCATGCGAGGTCATACCGGCTTGATACAAGTCGGCTGCGTCATCGAGCTGGTCAGCGGCGACGGCGAATTTTCCGTGTTCAGCGAGCACTTGACGAATTTGTTGTTTGATCATACGAAGACTTTCGGTTTTTTATTAATCACAAAAATAGATAAGGGCTTATCTGCGGCGGCAATGGAGCAGGACGGTGGCACTGGCATACTCGTGTTCATGGCTGAGGCTGACTTGCGCCTCATGCAACTGCATCTGCTGCGCCAAGCTGCGCGCCGCGCCAGTCAGACACAGGACAGGGCTGCCATTATTTTTCTTATGTACGGCAATCGCATGCCACGGCAGCGCATAGTTCGCCGCCACGGCGAGCGCTTTCATGGTGGCTTCTTTCGCGGCGAAGCGGGCGGCCAGACTGGCGCTGCGATGGCTGCCGTCTGCCGTCAGACAGTCGTGCAGTTCGCGTGCAGTGAACAAGCGTTGCAAATAGCGGAGTCCGAAGCGGGCCATCGATTGCTCGATTTCCGGTATCCAAACCAGGTCGGTGCCGAGTCGCGTGGCCGCGCTGCGCGCCGGTCGGCGCGCACGCACAGTGAAATTCGAGAAAGAGGATGGGCCATGCATGACTGTCTGCAGTAAAGAGTGCGAAGTCTTAAGAATAGCCGAATGCCAACTGTTTCAGCAGGGGAAAATGCAGATTATTGCGTGTATTTATAAAAACATTGTTAAAAAATTTCCGCTTGGAAATTTATCGTATCGACATCAGAATTTTTTTACGCTTTCTAGCAATTGATCAACATATTCTCCTTCGGCATCGCTGAATTTCACCCGTACCGGATACCATTCCAAGTCCGGAGCCAGCCAAATATCGAGGGTTTGATCTTTCGAATCGGGCGGCGGTGCTTTACTGATATGCAGGGTAGTGAATTCACCGAGTGCTGTGTGCAGCGGTTCGGCTGCCAGTACCTTGAAGGTCCATGGTTCGGCGTCGCGGCGGCCGGCCACAAACATCGACCATTCACTGCCCGGCTTGACCGCGGCACCGGCCGCGCGCGCCAATGCTACCAACTGCCAAACTGCGCTGGTGCGGTCTTGTTCGCCGCCATTGAGTGGGTAAGTCTGCGCTGAGGTACTGAAACGTAATAATTTCTTGCTACGCTCAAAACTGGTTACGGTAGCGTCTTTACCGAAGCGTTTCTCGGTAAAACTATCGGGCGCAAGGCCATGGGCATCGATGCTGCCGACGCTGTCGGCATTGAGAATTTTACCGAACAGCATGGCACGGGTCTCGGTCAGGATGGCATATTTTTTTTCTGTCAGTTGCCACTTGACGCTGGCCGTACCACTCAAGGCGATACCGCTTTGCTTGGCCTTGATGGTGTACAGCAGTTCACCGGCCGGTGGCAACTGAAACGGCGTGATGGCGGCGGCAGTCGGTGTGCTGCTCAGTGCCAGCAGTAGGGCTGGAATAAGAAAATCAAGGCGCATGGTCGGCTTCCAAATCGTTGGTAAAAGTAATGCTGCTCATGGTTTGAGTGGTGACCGCACCATCTGGTTCAGTATTACGTATTTGAACAGGATACCAGTGATAATCGGGTGCTAACCAAATTTCCAAACTGGAATTATAGGCACCGGCGCGCGCCGGGCGCAGCAAATGCCAGGCCGTAATACTGCCGACCCCGGTTGCGATGGTTTCCAGCGTACCGACTTGGAATAGAAAGCGGTGCGCCGCACTCTCTTCGGCCACTTGGACTTCAATCTGTTGACCGGTATGAAATTCTGCCGCCGCCGCCATACCGGCCAGTTGCATGAAGATGGAAGCGCGATCTTGCGCACCGCTGAGTAAGGCGACGCTCGCGGCTTGAGCAGAAAAATTGATACGCCCCTGTGCATAATCGAAGCGCGTACTGGTTTCGTCATGGCCGCGGCGAGTTTCGCGCATGGTCTGCGGCTGTATTCCTTGGCTATCGATGCGTCCCTCGCTCTGTAAGCGGTACAGGCGCAAGCTCGTCAGCAGCAGATCGAGCGAGGCATCGATCTGCATACGGTAGGCGTGCTCGTTACGTTGCCACACAAAGTCAGCGATGCCATAGACCGGATTGCGCTGCGTCTGCCGCACGACTTTCATGCGCATGCTACCGGAGGGCGGCAAGTGCAGCGGCAGCGGCGCTGGCGCAGGCACCAGCGGCTCTGCTGGCGGTGCTGGTGCTGTTGGCGTCGGCGCGGCGACGCGGCTGGGCGCTGCCGCCGTGGCATCCGTCTGCAGCGGCGCGCTATCGCTTGTGCTGATGGCATCGGCCTGACTGGGCGTGAGCGGCGGCGGCTGGTGTGGCAGCGCTGCTGGCGCTGGGCGCTGCGCTGGTGTTGGCCGTACCGGCGGCGGCGGCGCTGGCGCTTGCAAAAATACGGTTTGCAGCGCGCTTGGCAGTTGCAGCGGCGGCGGCACAAAGCGGGCGTGTTCGAAGACTAGCCATATCAGGCCATGTAAACACAGCACCAGAGTGAGAAACAGCAGTGGCCGGCGCGGCAAGCGCGCGTAAAATGCTGTTTTGGAGGAAGAAAAATGCATGAACTGTTCTTTTTACGTACCGTGTGCGCACTATCGCTGATGATGGCCATGCTCGTCAATACGCCGGCCTTGGCCGACACGGGCAGCTTAGCACCGATACGCATCGCCATGATCGAAGGCGTCAGTGGGCCTTTCGCGAACGCCGGCCTGGCCGTCGAGCATAATTTGCAGTTTGCGCTAGATCAGATCAATGCGCGCGGTGGGGTAGGTCTGCCCGACGGTCGCCATGCGCTGCGCTTGACGGTGTTTGATAACAAACAAGGCATAGAAGAATCGCTGATCGCATTCAAACATGCGAGTGACCAGGGTTTTTCCTTCATCGTGCAAGGCAATAGCTCGGCCGTGGCGCAGGCCTTGTTATCGGCCGTGAACAAGCATAATCAGCGCATGCCGACACAGCGGCTGTTGTTTCTGAATTATGCGGCGGTTGATCCGGCGCTGACGAATGAACAATGCAGTGTCTGGCATTTTCGTTTCGATGCCCATGCCGATATGCGCATGCATGTGCTGACCGAAGTGATTAAAGAGGATGCGCGCGCCAAAAAAGTCTATTTGATCGGACAGGATTACAGCTTCGGACGCCAAGTCAACCAGTCGGCCCGTGCCATGCTCGCGCAAAAACGCCCCGATATCGCCATCGTCGGCGACGAGCTGCATGCGCTCGGCAAGATCAAAGATTTTGCCCCGTATGCGGCAAAAATCAAAGCTTCGGGCGCTGACAGTGTGATTACCGGTAATTGGGGCAATGATCTGACCTTACTGATCAAAGCGGTCAAAGAGGCTGGCATGGACCTCAAATTTTATACTTTTTACGCCAATGCACTCGGTGCCCCGGCCGCCATCGGTAGCGCTGGGGTAGGGCGCGTGTATGCGGTGGCAGAATGGCATCCGAATGCAGGGGGCCGTGCCAGCGATGCCTATTACCAAAGCTTTCGGCAGTCTTATCCGGCCGCCCAAGACGATTATTTACATCTGCGCATGCATGTGATGATCGCCATGTTGGCGGCAGCGATAGAGCGAGCCGGCAGCAGCGAGGCCGCTGCCGTTGCCGCCGCGCTGGCCGGGGCAAGCTTTGACAATGGCTTTTATACGGCCAGCATGCGTGCCGCCGATCATCAGTTACTGCCGGCACTATATGTTACCGTGATGGGCAGACAAGGCGACGCCGGCGTGCGTTTTGACAATGAAGGCAGCCATTATGGATTTAAAACCGCACGTTACTTCGCCCCCGCATTGACGGCCTTGCCGAGCTCATGCAAGATGGATGGCAGAAAATAAATTTGCCTACGCTCGCAGTTTGCGTCACCAACAGGAGAGTTTGATGAACAACCCCTTTTCCGGTATCGATCCGTCAGCCATGAATTCGATGAGCGATCCGCTCGGCTTTGTGAAAAAACTCTGGGGCAATATGCCCATCCCCGGCATGGTGGCACCGCCGATGTCGGTCGATGAGCTCGATAAAAAAATTCAAGACTTGAAAACTGTCGAATCTTGGCTCACCGTGAACATGAACATGTTGCGCGGCACCATACAAGCACTCGAAGTACAGCGCGCCACGCTATCGACGCTGCAGTCCCTCGGTGAAAGTTTCGCCCAGCATGTGCAAAAGGCCAGCGCTCCAGCCTCAAGTACTCCTGGCCCAAGTGCCGCGGCCGCTTGGCCCATGTCGACCCCGGTAGCAAGCCCGGCGCCACATCCCGACGAACAAGCCGATACCGAACACTATCCGGCCGCTGCACCAACTGCACCAGTCGAAGCGCACGCGCCAACTGTCACCACGCCGGCGCTGGCCACGCCCACCGCATGGTGGGGTTTGTTGCAAGACCAATTCAAGCAAGCCCTGACTCAGGCGCTCGTTTCTGATGCTAGTAGCGCAAGCGGCAGCGCCAGCACACACAGCAAGCCCGATAGTGCCGCCGCCGCACCGTCGGCACCGATGGCACCACAGACCAAGCCACGCCGTGCCAGCGCCGCCAAGCCAAGCAGTAAAACAGCGCCGCAGAGCGCTGCCAAAGTCAGTCCGAAAGCGAAACCGACTCCAAAAGCCACACCGAAAGCCGCAGCCAAGCGCACATAACTAAGCGCAGTGCTGGCCGCTCAGCCGACTGCATTTTCTTCCGCCAGTTGTCGGCGGCACAGCGCAAGAAAGCGCTGTAATCCGCCGGAGAGAATTTTTTCTTGATGGTAGATTAAGTAAAAACGTCGGTTCAACTGCGCCCATGGCAGCCGAATTTCGGCCAGCTCGTCGCGCGCCAAGCGTTCTTTCAGGGTGCGCCGTGACAGGCAGGCGATACCCAAGCCGGTGGCGACGGCCGCGATGATGGCTTCGGCGCTGCCGAGTTCGAGTACGCTGTTGAGATTGCCAAGATGCGGTGCCAACGCCGTTTCGGTGATTTCACGCGAACCCGAACCCGGTTCGCGCAAGATCCAGGCGGCCGCGCGCAAGTCTTCCGGCCTTGCTTCTTGATTCGCCAGCGCATGGTCGGCGCGACAAAATACCAGCATCTGATCGGCCAACCACGGCTCGGCGATCACGCGGCTGTCGTGGCAGGGCGCTTCGATCAGGCCGAAATCGGCGCGAAACCCGAGTACCGCTGCCACCGCATCGTGCGAATTGGCGATGGCGATCTCCAGGCGGCTATGCGGTTCGGCGCGCAAGAAAGCGGCCGCCAGTCCGGGCAGCACATCGTTGCCTATGGTCATGCTGGCGGCGAGCCGCAGCCGCACCGGTATGCCAGTGCGAAAACTGTGCTCGATATCGCTGGCACCATCTAACAAAGCCTCGGCCTTCGGCAGCAGATAGCGGCCATTCTCATTCAACTGCAGGCGCTTACCGACGCGGTTGAACAAGGGTTCGCCAAGTTGGCTTTCCAGTTCGGCCAGCGCGCTGCTGGCCGCCGATTGCGACATCGCCAACTGCAAGGCCGCCGCACTGCCGCTGCCGGCACGGGCGCTGGCAACGAAGACTTCGAGTTGGCGCAAGCTGATGCGCATGCTGATTCCTATATTGATAAAATCGATAACGATAATGAAGATAAACCGTTTTACCTGTTAAAGCAAGCTGACTAGACTGGCTGCTTACACGTTTTTCGGATAAGCATATGTCTTTTTCAAATAAACGAACTATTCTGCCTGGCCTCCTGTTCAGCGCCCTCATTGCTGCACTGGCAATGACGATCAGCCATGGCGGACACGCGCCGGTATCGGCACTGACACTGGCTTTGCTGTTCGGCTTACTCGCCGGTAACTTGTTGTCCCCGGCGTGGTCTGAGCGCCTGGCCGGTGGCATAGGTTTCAGTAAAAAAAATCTGTTGCAGTGGGGAATAGTTTTGTATGGCTTGCGCATCACATTTCAGCAAATCTCGGCAGTTGGCTGGCAGGGTTTGCTGATCAATCTCTTGGTACTCAGTTCCACCTTCTTGTTGGCTTACTGGTTAGGCACGCGGGTCTTGCGACTCGATGCCCACACTGCCATGCTGATCGGTGCCGGCAGCGCGATCTGCGGTTCCTCCGCCATCCTCGCCACGGAATCTGTGCTCAAGGCCGATGCTGCCAAGGTCGCCGTGGCAGTTTCCACCGTGGTCATCTTCGGCACCTGCGCCATGCTGCTCTACCCGCTGCTGTTCGAAATCAATCAGCATTGGCTGTGGTTTGCCGACGCCCACAGTTTCGGTATATTTACCGGCTCGACCATGCATGATGTCGGCCAAGTGGTGGCTGCTGGTTTGCAGATGGATGGGGCTGCGGCTGACGCGGCGGTGATCACCAAAATGCTGCGCGTGATGCTGCTGGCACCGTTTCTGCTGATCCTCTCACTCTGGACCAGCCGTCGGCACATTCAAGCCACGGCCTCAGCTACCGCCGGGACCATGACGATTCCTTGGTTTGCCTTGCTATTTATCGGCGTGGCCACGCTCAACTCGCTCACACAACTGCCGCCCGTTTGGAGCGCCACTGCGCTCCAGCTCGACAATCTCTTATTAGCCATGGCCACGGCCGCCCTCGGCTTGGCCACGCGACTGACGGCGCTGCGCCAAGCCGGTTTGAAACCCTTGTTGTTGGCGGCTATATTGTTTGCCTATCTGATGCTCGGTGGTGGCTTGATCAATCAGCTCGTCGATCGCCTGCTATGAGTGACGGCGGCGCACACAAGACCTGCAAGGCTTCCTTGGTCCAAGCGATGCGACCTTCTTCAAATGCGATGCCGGCCTTGAGTATGAGGTAATGCAGGCGCGTTTCCCGCGACAGACAAGGCGCGCTGAAATCGCGTGCCTCAATGTGGCGGTAGTTGGCCAATTCCTGTTCATGCAATTGCAGACGGCGTTCGAATTCTGCTAGCAAACTCGCACTGCCCAGCGCCGCATCGGCACGCAGTCGTACCATTAAATCATCGCGCAGCCGCATCGGTGCACTGCTTTCCAATACCCAGCGCTGCAATTCAGCGCGGCCCGCCGCTAGCACCTCGAAGCGCCGTTTGCCAGCACGGCCGCCTGCCACTTCCTCCGACTGCACCCAGTTTTGTTCTTCCATGCGTGCCAGTTCACGATAAATTTGCTGGTGTGTTGCGTGCCAGAAATATCCTATCGATTTATCGAAACGGCGCGCCAAGTCGTAACCAGAACATGGTTTTTCGACCAGCGAAGTGAGCAGAGCGTGGGGTAAAGACATAGGTGCAGACTAATTTAGAAGAATGATTCGGGGAGAATTACCACATTTTATATGCACCCGTGGTTGCATAACTAAAATGATTTCGTTATTCTCTTATGCAATTGGTTGCATAAACCCCGTTACCCTCATTGCCCTGTTAAGGAATGCCTTATGTCTTTCTATCCGCATCTGACCAAGCCACTCGACCTCGGCTTCACCACCTTACCGAACCGCTTGTTGATGGGCTCCATGCACGTCGGTTTGGAAGAAGTCGATAACGGCTTTGAACGCATGGCCGCCTTCTATGCCGAGCGTGCGCGCGGTGGCGTAGCCCTGATCGTTACCGGCGGCATTGCCCCGAACGAGAGAGCCCGACCTATGCAGGGTGGTGCCATGCTGACTACCGCAGCCGAAGCCGAACACCACAAAATCGTTACCGCAGCAGTGCACCGCGAAGGTGGAAAAATCGCCATGCAAATCCTGCATTTTGGCCGTTATTCATATCAACCGAGTTTAGTCGCACCGAGCGCGCTTAAGGCCCCGATCAACCCGTTCACCCCGCATGCCTTGACGACCGCAGAAGTCGCCGAAACCATCGCTGATTTCGTGCGCTGCGCCGGTTTGGCACAGTCGGCCGGTTACGATGGCGTGGAAGTGATGGGTTCGGAAGGTTATCTGATCAATGAATTCATTGCCCAGCGCACCAATCAACGCGACGACGAATGGGGTGGCGAGTATCAAAACCGTATCCGCTTTCCAGTCGAAATCGTGCGTCGCATTCGCGCCCAAGTCGGCCCCAACTTCATTATCATCTATCGTCTGTCGATGATCGATTTAGTCGAAGGCGGCTCGACGCTCGACGAAGTGATCAGCTTGGCACAAGCCATCGAAGCGGCCGGTGCCACCATTATCAATACCGGCATAGGTTGGCACGAAGCGCGCATTCCAACCATCGCTACCAAGGTACCGCGCGCCGCCTTCGCCTGGGTTACGCAAAAACTCAAGCAGCATGTCAGCATTCCGCTGGTCGCGACCAATCGTATCAATACCCCGGAAATCGCCGAACAACTGTTGGCCGATAATTTCTGCGACATGGTATCGATGGCGCGGCCGCTGTTGGCAGACCCGCTGTTCATGCGCAAGGCCGAACAAGGCCGCGCCGATGAAATCAATACCTGCATAGGCTGTAATCAGGCTTGCTTGGACCATACTTTCGGCGGCAAAGTCACCTCTTGCCTGGTCAATCCGCGCGCTTGTCATGAAACCGAACTCATCGATGCACCGCTGGGCTCAATCAAACGCATTGCCGTCGTTGGTGCCGGACCGGCCGGCCTGGCTTTCGCCACCACCGCCGCCAAGCGCGGCCATAGCGTGAGCTTGTTTGATGCTGGCAGCGAAATCGGTGGTCAGTTCAACATCGCCAAACAAATTCCCGGCAAGGAAGAGTTTTACGAAACCCTGCGCTACTTTGCCAAGCAAATCAGTCTGTCGAACATCACGCTGCGCCTCAATACCATGGTGAGCGCGGCGGATCTGCAAGACTTCGACGAAATCGTGCTGGCGACCGGCATCACCCCGCGCCGTCCTGATATCGACGGCATCGATCACCCGAAAGTGCTCAGTTATCTCGATGTCTTGCGCGATAAAGCCGTGGTCGGAAAAACCGTCGCCATCATCGGTGCCGGTGGCATCGGCTTTGATGTGGCCGAATACCTGAGTCACAGCGGCACCAGCCCTAGTCTTGATCCGGCTAAATTTTTCGCCGAGTGGGGTGTCGATACTAACTATGCGCATGCCGGTGGTATATGCGCCGCCGTGGTGGAAGCCCCGGCGCGGCAGATTTATCTGTTGCAGCGTAAGAGTGCCAAAGTCGGCGACGGCCTCGGTAAAACCACCGGCTGGATCCACCGCACCGGATTGAAAAACCGCGGTGTGCACATGCTGGCCGGCGTCAGCTACCAAAAAATCGACGATGCCGGTTTGCATCTGACGATAGATGGTCAGCAAAAAACCATACCGGTCGACCATGTGATTTTGTGCGCCGGTCAGGAACCGCGCCGCGATTTGCAAGCGGCCTTGGCAGCGGTCGGCAAGAGCGTGCACCTGATCGGTGGTGCCGATGTCGCCAGCGAACTCGATGCCAAACGCGCCATCGATCAGGGTACTCGATTGGCCGCAGTAATTTGATCACTGAAGAAAGCTGATCATGTCCTCACTCCACCCGCAAGTTTCTGTGTCACTGCAACGCTGGCACGACATGATCAGTCAGAACGACCTCTCGGCCTTGGCCGAGATCGTCCACCCCGACGCGGTGTTCCGTTCGCCGATGGCGCACCAGCCCTACACCAGCGCGGCTGCGGTCGTGCTGATCTTAAGCACGGTGTGCCAAGTGTTTGAAGACTTCCATTACGAACGCGAATTTATCGATCCCGACGGCTGCCAGGTCGCCTTGGAATTTTCTGCCAGAGTCGGTCAAAAGCAAATCAAGGGTATAGACTTGATTCGTTTCGACGTAGCTGGAAAGATCACCGACTTTGAAGTCATGGTGCGCCCTCTGAGTGGCCTGCAGGCGCTGGGACAAGCAATGAGTACACGCTTGGCCGCCTATCTGCCAGCCTATACAGCGCGTTAACGATTGGCAAAGCGCTTCAGAAAACGCATCAAGCTACCGAGCAGCGGCAGCTTTTCGTACAATTCTTCGGCGGCATCCCAATAATCTCGGTGCATACAGATGCGGCCGTTGGCGGTAAAGCGGACTTGCGTGGCACCGCGTATGCACTGCTGTTCACGCGCGAAGCGCGGCATGTGAAAGTAAAACTCCCAACACAAAAACGCCTTGTCTTCTTGCAAAATACTGGAAGTTACCAGAAAGCGCGGGTTCTCCACTTGCACAAACATGTGTTGAAAAATATGTGTGATTTTATCCAAACCCACGACTTCATTGAAGGGGTCTTTGAAATACGCATCGGCCGTATAGATGCTCGACAGATCGACGTAAGTGGCCGGGCTTAAGGTTTCGAAAAAATTGATCAGACGTGCCAGATCATCCTGGTGAGTGAAATCCAGATTGTGCATTTATAAGCCTGTCATTTTGTGAACCAGAGAAAAGTAAAGCCGATACGGCAGCAAACGCGCCAGTCGCAGCCAATTGGTAAAGCGTTTTGGAAAATGGATATGGAATTCGCCGCGCTCGATCCCGCGCACCAGCTCAATCGCGGCGGCATCGGAACTCATCAAAGCCGGCATGGCGAAATCATTTTTTGCCGTCAGTGCAGTTTGCACAAAACCGGGATTAATCAAATACACCGCATGATTTTTCGGTCGCAAATCAAGATACAGCGACTCGCACAAATTGATCAAGGCCGCCTTGCTCGGTCCATAGGCCAAAGCTTTCGGTAAACCGCTCAAGCCGGCTATCGAGGCGACGATGCCGATGCCGCCATAGCCTTGCGCCAGAAAATCGGGCAATAAAACATCCAGACATTGATAGACGCCGCGCACATTGATATCAAACAAGCGGTTAGCCGCGGCCAAATCGAATTGGTCGGCGCGCATTTCATCATACGAGCCGGCGACGATCAACACCAGATCGATGCCGCCCCAGGCTGCTTGTAATTCTGCATGAACCGCTTGCAGCGCAACATGGTCGGTCATATCCACGGCTGCCAGGCGCGCTGCTGCATAGCCGTGTGCCGCCTGCTCCAAGCCGGCTTGACTGCGGGCCGACAGTGCCACCGTGGCACCCTTGGAAAGCAAGAGCTGCGCGGTGGCCGCACCGATGCCGCTGGATGCACCGATCACCCAGATACGCTTGCCATGCCAATCGCGGATCGGCGGATTCATGGCTTGGAAAATGATAAAGTCACGCTGCCCAGTTCGACGCCGTATTTACGCATGATGGCGCGATTGAGCATGGTCTTGTCATCCATGAGCACCATGATATCGTCGAAATCGACATGGTAAGTGGTGCCGTCTACATCGAGTGCCAAGACATAATTCCAATGCAAGGTGTTGCCCGAAACAATGCCTTCTGCAGTGCCGATGACATCGGCAGCGCTACCGGTATACCGGCCGGGTGCGGTTTCTTTCAGTGTCCAGATGCGTGTCTGTTTGCTGCCGTCGGCATAGGTGAAATCTTCATGCAGGGTACCCACACCGTCTTTCCACGCGCATTGCATGATCACGGTAAAGCGCTTGACGACATGGCCAGAACGGTCTTGAAACATCCCCCAGGCTTGCAGGCGACCGTTGAAATACGTGCTTAGCGTCAGCTTCGGCGTTTCTTTTACATAGCGCCCAGGCTCGTAACTGGAGGCGCAAGAACTGAGCAATACGGCCAGACCTAAAGCCGCAGGAATTTTTTTCAACAGAGAGAGTTTCATCATGGCCTTTGGCTTGTTGTGACAGTCGGTTTAGAGGTGAGCAATTGCGTCCGCAGGGCTGGTGCGGAAGTGTTTGGCGCTAGCCAGATGGCAAAAAAAGCGTCGGCGAAGGCCGCATCGCGGATTTCGCCCAACCATGTGCCGTCGCGGTAAAAACGCGCTGCCGTGCCAGGAACGAAAATGCCGGTCAAATGCGTGCCGCTTTCTACATCGGGAAACAAGGCGCGCATTTGCTCCAGCCAGCGCTGACGTTGCGTTGCACTGCCACGCCCGAGTCGTTCGATTTGTTCTATGCTGGCCGCAGCGATTTTCTTTCCGTCGAGTGCGCGGGCATAGTGGAGATCGAGTGCCAGCCCATTTTCGTTGCTAGCGTTGGTGTCGCGCTTGTCGGCCTTGTCGTACAGTGTGGCCTCATAAATGAGTAAGCCAAACCAGCGAAAACTACCACTGCCACGCAGCGTCGCATACGGCAACTCCGCCTGTATGTGTGGCGGTAGCGTTTGCGCAGCGACGCTGCCGGCACCGAGCCAGAACAGCAGCGCGATGCCAGCGTAGACAAGAGACCGTTGCATGCCGGCGCGCGCGCTGGTCATTTTTTTTGCAAAGTGAATTGCGCCACATTGATGTCGCCGGTACGGAAACCAGCTTCACAATAGGCCAGATAAAATTCCCAGGTGCGGACGAAATTATCATCGAAACCTTGGGCTCGGACCTCGACCCCACGCTGCATGAAAGTCTGCCGCCACTCGGCCAGCGTGCGGGCGTAGTCGAGGCCGAAAGTAAAGGTATCTTGCACCACAAAGCCATACTGCGCCGCTAAAGCATGAAATTTTTCTATCGATGGCAGCATCCCGCCCGGGAAAATATATTGCTGTATGAAATCGGTACCGACGCGATAGCGCTCGAATAATTCATCGGCAATCACGATACTTTGTATGCACGCACGGCCGCCGCTTTTTAAATTTCTTTGCAGGCATTCGAAATACCCAGGCCAGTATTGTTCGCCGACCGCTTCAAACATTTCTATCGAAGCGATGGCATCGTAACTGCCATGGGTATCGCGATAATCCTGGATATGCAAAGCGCTTTGTTCATGCAAACCAGCCGTTTCCAAGCGCGCGCGCGCGAAATGTAATTGTTCCTCTGAGAGCGTGAGACCGGTCACATGGGCGGCACCGGCGCGCACTGCCATTTCAGCGAAACCACCCCAGCCGCAACCGATTTCGAGTACCTGTGCTTGCGGCGGTAATGCCAATTGCTGCAAAATTCGGCGGTACTTCATCAACTGCCCTTCATGCAGATCAGCGACTTGGTCACCGGCGAACAAGGCACTCGAATACGTCATCGAAGGGTCGAGCCAAAGGCGATAGAAATCATTGCCGATGTCGTAGTGGGCGTGGATATTTTTCTTGCTGCCGCTGCGGGAATTGCGGTTGAGGAAATGCTTTACACGGTACAGCAGATTACCCCACCAGGTACCGTAAATCAGCGCTTCGAGTTCAGCGCGGTTGCGACTGACGAGTTCGATCAGCCCAGCTAAATGGTTGCTGCTCCAGTGCCCGGCAATATAGCTTTCGGCGAAACCAATATCGCCCGATTTCAAGGTGGCGCGGCACAACTGCCAGTTTTGTAAATTCAGCGAGATGTGGCCGAGTCCTTCTGTGTTGCTGCCAAAATCGGCCCGTTGGCCATCTGGAAAAACCACGTGCAACACACCATGCTTTAACTTGGCGAGCAGCGTGAGCATGAAGCGTGCTTCGGTCGGGAAGTGCCGGGTATCGAGAGCGGCGGCGCTATGGCGGGCGGGAGTGAGGGTTTGTGTGTTCATCGGCTTAAGTCTTTGGCAGGTGGAACAGGTTTCGAAAAAAATGGTACGCGCTTGAGCCACAGGCGCAGGGCTTGAACATGGATGCGCACCATTACCCCTATGGTCATCAGTGGGTAGCGCCACAATACTTTGAGTACGGTACGATCATCGAGCATGCTTTCTTTGCCCGACAAAGCGGTCAGCAACAGCGGACCGGCACCATCATCGTAATCGATGCGAGCGAGGTGCGAAACGCCATCGCCTGGCGTGCTCAAAAAACGGAAACGGTAATGACCGCTGACATCGCAAAATGGTGATACATGAAAGATTTTCTGCGCCTGTAATTCTTCGCCATTGGCTAAAGTTTTTCCATGCTCAAGCAAATACAAATGCTTCTCGCCGAAGGTATTGCGTACTTCGCATACCACGGCACGCAAGCTGCCATCAGCACGCTGACAAAACCAGAAGGCAACCGGATTGAATACATAGCCAAGCACACGCGGAAAACATTGCAACCAAATTTCGCCATCGACATCGTGGATGCCATGTTGCTGCAACAAGCCGCGTATCCACGGCAGCGCCGCTTGCTGGCCATCGCCATGGTCGCGCTCATGAAACGCCAGTAAGTTGAAGCGATTGAAGGAAAAAAAACGACTGCCACTGCGTTGATCTGCGCTCAGCGCCACCAAAGGCAGGCGCATGAAAAACACGCGATAGCGAAAGCGATGCGCGCGCGGGCGCAAGCGAAAATGCATCACTTCACCCAAACACAGCAGTGGACGCGGCGACGTGAACATCTCAGGCCGCCCGTTGCGCGTGCGCAGTGGCCGCAGCGGCAAGGATCAGTTCAGCCGCGCGCAAGCCCGACTTCAAACCATCTTCATGGAAGCCATAACCGGTCCAGGCACCGGCAAACCAAATTTGCCGTTGCCCTTGAATTTGCTTGAGCCTTTGTTGTGCCGTAATGGCCCCCGCATCAAACACCGGATGGGCGTAGTCGAAGCTGCTGATGACCGTCGCCGCGTCCGGTTCATCAAGCGGATTCAAGCTCAGTATCAGCGGCGTGGAAAATGGTACCGGTTGCAAAGCATTGATGAGGTAATGCACACACACGCGCGCTTCTGCCCCGCTTTCGCTTTGGTAATTCCACGCCGACCAGGCCTGCTTGTTGGCTGGCAGGCAGCGCGCATCGGTATGCAATACCGCGCGGTTATGCTGATACTTGAGCGCGCTCAAAATCTCGCGTTCCAAGGCGCTGGCGTCGCTCAACATAGCCAGGCTTTGGTCGCTGTGGCTGGCCATGATGGCGTGGTCAAATTCTTCCAAGCCGCGTGCCGAATGCAGCACAACTTTTTTCCGGCTGTTGGTATACACTGCTTTGACCGGGCATTCCAGATAGGTATGCTGTATGTGCGGCAGCATTTTTTCCACATATTGCTTCGCCCCGCCAGCGACGGTATGCCATTGTGGCCGGTCGCTGATTTGCAGCAGACCATGATTGGCACAGAAATTGGCAAAGGAAGCGATAGGAAAACTCAACATGGTCGCGGTCGGACAAGACCAAATACACGCCGCCATCGGCAGCAGATACCAACTGCGGAACTCGGCGCTGTAGCCACCGGCATCGAGAAATTCACCCAAAGAAGTTTGGAATTCTTGCTGCCGCTGTCGCCCTGCCAAGGCACTGACTTGCTTATTGAAGCGCAAAATATCGCGCAGCATGCGCCAAAAACCGGGCCGCAGCAGATTGCGCTTTTGTGCGAACACCGTTGCCAAGCTGGCACCGGCCCATTCGAGCTGGCTGCTCCCATAGGGTAGTTTGACTGAAAACGACATCTCGGTTGCCGCGGTGGGAACCTGCAATTCCTCAAACAGGCGCACCAAATGCGGGTAAGTATGGTGATTGAATACCAGAAACCCGGTATCGACACCATGGCGTTGGCCATCGAGTGCTACCTCGACCGTATGGGTATGACCGCCAAAGTAGTCATTGGCTTCAAACAGGCTCACCTGGTGTCCGGCTTTCGATAATTCGTAAGCGCTGGAGAGGCCGGCAATACCGGAACCGATTACTGCAATTTTCATTATGGGAGCTCGCAAGGTGAGTTCTCTGTCGTTCAAGATCATTTCAGCTGAATAAAGGAAACGGATTTCGTGGCGGTCTGCTAAAATATGACCACTCATTCCATTTTATGACTCATCAGTCACAAAATATACTACAAAGTTCTATTTTGTGCAGGAAAAATTACCATGCAGATAAAAATACCATTCAAAAAGCAGCAGTTTGATGCGCGCGAAGAGGCCATCATTGATGCAGTCAATCGACTGTTATCAGAAAAAGGCTATGATTTGATGACCATGGATGAAGTGGCCGATGCGGTCGGCATCGCCAAAGGCAGTTTGTACAAACATTTTTCTTCGAAAGAAAAATTGGCCGCTGCGGCACTGACACGTCTGCTCAAAGCGACGCTGAGCGAACTCGACAGCCTGCCGGCGAGTCTGCCGGCGATCGCGCAGATCCGGCATATTCTGGCCTGGTCTTTGCGTTTGCGTTTGCAGGGCGGGGTACCGCATTTGCCCTCGACCAGCTTGGCACTGCAACGCAGCCTCATGCTCAATCTCGACTATGTTCTGGTGGCGCTGCGCGTGAACAAGCGTTTTTATGCCTTGGTGGCAGCGGCCCGCGCGCAGGGTGCGCTGACTCCGCTGGTGCCGGACGATGTGCTGGTCTACACGCTGTACTCGCGCGCCTGTGATCCGACCATGGAATTTCTGTTGCGTGACAAACGCTACACCCACGAACAAATTGTCGAAGCCATGGTGCACGCCACCATAGGCGGTTTTCTCTCAACAGAAGCGCGCGCCAGCGACGCGGCGATTCTGTCGGCCGCTTGATTACTCGGCCAAGGCCTTTTCGACATCGGCCACGAATTTCTTATCATCCGGCGTCGTCACGCTGGAATAAGCCGCCACCACATGACCCTTGCGGTCGATCAGATACTTGTAAAAATTCCATTTCGGCGTGGTTCCGGTTGCCTTGATCAATTCTGCATGCAGCGGGTTGACGGCATCGCCGCGTACCGAGGATTTCGCAAACATCGGGAATTTCACGCCATAGGTATTGAAGCAGAAATCGGCGATTTCCTTGCTGCTGCCTGGTTCTTGTTTGCCGAAATCATTCGAGGGAAAGCCCAGCACGACCAAACCTTTGGCGGCATATTTGGCCGACATTTTTTCCAAGCCCTCATATTGGCCGGTGAAACCGCAGTAACTGGCGGTATTGACCACTAAAGCCACTTTGCCTTGATACTGGCACAAATTTTGGGGCGCATCGTCTTGCAAGCGCTTGAAGGTGTGCTGCAAAATAGCTGGGCAACTGGCTTCGGCCAGTGCGGCACTAGACACGCCGGATAATAGCGCTAAAGCAATAATCGAACGAGAGAGAGATGACATGAAAGGCTCCTGGCAGGTGAGATGCCATGTTAGCGCAGTCGGCCAAAGTTTGCTCGCTGCGTCTGGCAAACGCTTAGCGCTGCCTTTGAGTTTTTTTTGATCAAAAATCTGACAGACATGTCATTTCCCCGTGCTCTCGCCTCGTCATTCCTGCGTCGGCAGGAATCGAGTGGCACGTCAGTGCCTTCAGGGCGGGAGGGTCGATCAAGGGCACTTTTTTTTCTGTGAAATGAACACGTCCTGCTGCGCCTGAGCAGCACAGATATAAAAGGCGCGTACGCGCCACTGGATTGCCGCTTGCGCGGCAATGACGAATTGGGCGGCTGGGTGGGCGCGTAATCGACTTGGCCTGCTCTCGCCTCGTCTTTCCTGCGTAGGCAGGAATCCAGTGGCACGTTAGTGCCTTCAGGTTGGGAGGGTCGATCAAGGGCACTTTTTTTCTGTGAAATACTAAAATTGTCGAATTTTTTCACCGATCGACGCGCAAAACTATGCGCGCTAAACACAGGCAAACAAGCCCTGTGGTAGTCGGTGCGACTTCTTGGTCATGGTGTATAAAACGGGTCTTTATATGAAAAAAGCATAAAGTTCTCTGAAAAACTTCGTTTTAAAATATAAAGCCACGATTTACTCTGTAAGCCTTGATTCCTTCATTGACAGGCTTACGATGACCACCCAACACCGTCTCTTCCTTGCTGCCCTTACTTTACTCGGTGCGGTCACCGCGCAGGCTGCTGATATTTCTTTGCTCAACGTTTCCTACGATCCGACGCGCGAACTCTACCTCGACGTCAATCAAGCTTTCGCCAAACAATGGCAAGCGAAAACCGGCGACAAAGTCAGTATCAAACAGTCGCACGGCGGTTCCGGTAAGCAGGCGCGCTCGGTGATCGATGGTCTCGATGCCGATGTGGTCACCTTGGCCCTGGCTTACGATATCGATGCCGTGGCGGAACGCGGCTTGCTCGATAAAAAATGGCAAACGCGCTTGCCAAATAATGCTTCACCATATACCTCGACCATCGTGTTCTTGGTTCGTAAAGGCAATCCGAAAGGCATCAAAGATTGGGCAGATTTGGTCAAGCCCGGCGTTTCTGTCATCACGTCTAACCCTAAGACTTCGGGTGGCGCACGTTGGTCTTATCTGGCGGCTTGGGGCTATGCCTTGAAAGCACCGGGCGGCACACCAGCTACAGCACGCGATTATGTACAAAAACTGTTTAAAAACGTTCCGGTACTCGATTCCGGTGCCCGTGGTGCCACCGTGACGTTCACTGAGCGCGGTATTGGCGATGTCTTGCTGTCATGGGAAAACGAAGCCCATCTCGGCCTCAAGGAATTCGGTGCGGATAAATTTGAAATCGTCACGCCTTCCATCAGTGTATTGGCCGAACCACCAGTGGCCGTGGTCGATAAAGTGGTCGACAAACATGGTACTCGTAAAGTCGCAGAAGCGTATTTGAACTACCTCTACAGCGACGAAGCCCAAGACATTATCGGTAAAAATTTCTATCGTCCTGCCACCGAACGTGCAGCGAAAAAATTTGCCGGCAACTTCCCGAAAATTCAATTGTTTAATGTTGCCGATACCTTCGGCGGCTGGACCAAAGCACAGAAAGATCATTTTTCTGATGGCGGCGTTTTTGATCAAATTTATTTGACCAAGAAATAAATCACCCGGTTATACGAAGAAAGTCAGCATATGTCCATCTTATTACTCTCAGGAAGTCCGGCTGCGGTATCGCGTTCTCACCGCTTGTTACAGCATATCGGCGACAAGTTGCAATTACTCGGTCAGCAATGCGTGAGCTTGCAAGTGCGAGACTTGCCGGCGCAAGCCTTGTTGCATGCGGATTTCAGCAATCTCGAATTGTTAGCGGCGCAACGCCTGCTGGCGCAAGCTGAGGCGATCGTCATCGCCACGCATATTTATAAAGCGTCCTTCAGCGGCTTGCTCAAAACTTTTCTCGATCTGCTGCCGCAGGATGGTTTGGACGGTAAGCTGATTCTGCCTATCGCTACTGGTGGTAGTCAGTCGCATATGTTGGCGCTCGATTACGGCTTGCGACCGGTGTTGGCTACGCTCGCGGCACGCCAAGTTTTGCCGGCGATTTATGCCACCGATGCGGAAGTGGTGTGGAGCGACGAGCACGGCTTGCAATTGGCACAGACGATTGCCGAACGAGTGCAGAAAGGGGTGGTCCAGTTGTTGCAAAATTTGCCATCCAGCGCCACCAACAGCCACGCCAGTGACTATCCGGCCTTAGTCACTTACGCCTGATGCTTCGAAATAAACCATTATCAAGGATGAACATGTCTGCCCCATCAAATAAACCAGCTCGTCGTACTGTCTTGGCGGCTGGTTTGGCCGGCCTCTTGCTGAGCCTGTCCGTGAGTGCGCCGGTGGCGGCGCAAAACAGCGCCAACAAGGGCGTGCTGCGTATCGGCTTCCAGAAATACGGCACTTTAACCATACTCAAAGCCGCCGGCAGTCTCGATCAACGTCTGGCTGCCTCCGGTGTGACCGTGCAGTGGACCGAGTTTCCAGCCGGTCCACAATTACTCGAAGGTCTCAATGTCGGCAGTGTCGACTTCGGCACCACCGGTGAAGCGCCACCAATTTTTGCCCAAGCCGCCGGTGCTGACTTACTGTATGTCAGCCATGAACCAGCCGCACCCGGTGGTGAAGCGATCGTCGTACCGAAAAATTCTCAGCTCAAATCGCTAGCCGATTTGCGCGGCAAAAAAATTGCCCTCAACAAGGGCTCCAACGTCCATTACCTGTTGGTGAAATTATTAGAAAAAGCTGGCATTCCATATCGCGATGTCGAACTGATCTTTCTGCCGCCGGCCGACGCGCGCGCCGCCTTTGAGCGTGGCAGTGTCGATGCTTGGGTGATCTGGGATCCGTTTTTGGCCGCCGCCGAAAAACAACTGGGCGCGCGCATTCTGGCCGACGGCAAAGGTGTGGTCAGCAACCATCAGTTTTATCTGGCCGCGCGCAGCTATGCGCAAAAACACCCTGATGTGTTGCGTATCGTTGAAGAAGAATTGGCCAAAATTGATCAGTGGGCGATCAAAAATCCCCAGCAAGTATCGACCTTGTTGGCAGGCCAAGTTGGTCTCGACACTAGTATTGTGGCCTTGTCGAATTCCCGCTTCGCCTTCGGCGCCACACCACTGTCGGAAGCGGTGATTAACGAGCAGCAGAAAATCGCCGATACCTTCGCTGAATTGAAATTGATCCCGAAGCCGATCAATATTCGTAGCATCGTTTTGTTGCAAAAATAAGAATTGCCTTACCGGAGCACCTCGCATGAGTCTGAATATCTTTTGGTTTATCCCCACCCACGGTGACAGCCGTTATCTCGGCACCAGCCATGGCGCGCGCGAAATCAACTACGATTATTTACGTCAGATCGCCGTCGCGGCCGACACCCAAGGATTTGATGGCGTGTTACTGCCAACCGGACGTTCCTGCGAAGACGCTTGGGTGGTGGCTTCGAGTTTGATGTCGGCCACCACGCGCCTGAAATTTTTGGTAGCGATCCGTCCCGGACTGTCCAGCCCAGGGCTGGCGGTACGCATGGCAGCCACCTTCGATCGCCTCTCGAAAGGGCGCTTGTTAGTCAACATCGTCACCGGTGGTGATCAGGGTGAACTGGAAGCCGATGGGGTCCATGCCGACCATACCGAACGCTATGAAATCACCGATGAATTTCTGCGCATCTGGCGCGCTTCGCTGGCCGGTGAAGGCGGCGCAGCCGGGTTCGATTTCGCAGGCAAGCACTTGCAAGTCAAAGCTGCCAAAACCCTGTATCCACCCGTGCAGAAACCTTACCCGCCGCTGTATTTCGGTGGCTCTTCCGAGCCGGCGCATGAATTGGCGGCCGAACAAGTCGATGTCTACCTGACTTGGGGCGAACCACCGGCAGCGGTCGCAGCCAAGATCGCCGATATGCGTGCCCGTGCAGCCCGTCATGGCCGCACGCTACGCTTTGGCATACGCTTACATGTGATCGTACGTGAAACCAATGCCGAAGCCTGGGCTGCGGCGGAAGACTTGATTCGCTTTGTCGATGATGAAGTGATCGCGCGCGCCCAGCAAGCCTTCGCCAAAATGGATTCGGTCGGCCAGCAGCGCATGACTGCGCTGCATGGTGGCAAACGCGACAAACTCGAAGTGTCGCCGAATTTGTGGGCCGGCGTCGGCTTGGTGCGGGGCGGTGCAGGCACGGCCTTGGTCGGCGATCCGGAAACCGTGGCGGCGCGTATCAAAGAATATGCTGCGCTGGGCATCGATCATTTCATTTTTTCCGGTTACCCGCATTTGGAAGAAGCCTATCGCTTTTCCGAATTGGTGTTTCCACTTATCGGCAAAGCGACGCCGCGTGTCACCAGCAGCCGGACCGGGCCGTTCGGCGAAATTGTCGCCAACAGCATCGCACCGGCCGCGGTGTGAGTTTTTTTACCAGGAGCAGCGCATGATTCCCTTTGTTTCCGAACCCGAGCAATTTGCCGCCACCGGAGCGGGCCCTTTGACACAGCCAGCTTGGTGGCTACAGCGTATGCGTCAGTTTTTTGCAGCGCTGCTGCGTGGCCGCGCGGCCGGCTGGGTATTGCCAGTATTGGCGCTTCTGAGTTGGCAAATAGCGGCGCAATCGGGTTGGCTGTCGAGTCGCATCTTGCCGGAACCATGGGCGGTAGCGCAGGCATGTTGGGCCCTGCTTTTATCGGGGGAAATGTATTTACACGTCAAAACCAGCCTGGGCCGCGCGCTGGCCGGCTTGGCGGTCGGCGGTGGCAGCGGCTTGTTGCTCGGTTTGTTGACTGGCAGTTGGCGCAACGCCGAAGTGCTGCTCGATACCAGCTTGCAAATGCTGCGTAATATTCCGGCGCTGGCCTTGCTGCCGTTGGTCATTCTATGGTTCGGCATCGATGAAAGTGCCAAATTGTTTCTGGTATCGGTAGGCTTGTTTTTTCCGGTTTATCTCAATACCTTTCATGGCATTCGCACCGTCGACCGCGATTTGATCGAAATGGCGCGCAGTTACGGTTTATCGGGTTGGCAGTTGTACCGCAGCGTGATTTTGCCCGGTGCTTTACCCTCGATCTTGGTCGGGGTGCGCTTCGCGCTCGGTTTGGTGTGGGTCTTGTTGATCGTGGCCGAAACCATTTCGGCACGCGCCGGTATCGGCTACATGACCATGAATGCACGCGAGTTTTTACAAACCGATATCGTCATGGTTGGCATTTTGCTCTATGCCTTGCTGGGAAAATTAGCCGACCTTGTCGCACGCGCACTCGAACAGCATTTTTTGCGCTGGCATCCGGCGTACCAAAGAAAGGCCAAGCATGACTGATTATACTGGCGCAGTGTCGCCACAAGCGCGCCGCATCGCCGCGCTCAGAGATGAACTCGATGAGGGTGCCGATGCCAGCGTCAGGGCGGCACCTGGCATGCGCATCAATACGCGCGCGCTGCAAAAATCTTATCGCGCCCGCAAAGTCTTGAAAAGCCTCGATCTGCATATCAATCCGGGCGAATTTGTCGCCGTGGTGGGTCGCAGTGGTTGTGGTAAAAGCACCTTGCTGCGCTTGCTGGCCGGTTTGGAAAAAGCCGACAGCGGCCAGTTGAGCCTGACTGCCAGCGGTGCGGCCACCACGCGCGTGATGTTTCAAGATGCGCGTTTGCTGCCATGGAAAACCGTACAAGAAAATGTCTTGCTCGGCCTCGCTGCCGAGCAGCCGGATCGTGCTGCCCAAAGTATTCTCGCCACCGTCGGGCTGGCTGAACATGCCAACGATTGGCCGGCCACGCTCTCGGGTGGTCAGCGGCAACGGGTGGCGCTGGCGCGCGCGCTCATGCACCAACCGTCCCTGCTCTTGCTGGATGAGCCGCTGGGTGCACTCGATGCCTTGACCCGCATTGAAATGCAAGGCTTGATCGAACAACTGTGGCAACAGCATCAATGGACTGCGGTCTTGGTCACGCATGACGTGCAGGAAGCGATCATGCTGGCCGACCGCGTCATCTTGATCGAAGATGGCCGCGTCGCGCTGGATTTACGCATCGACCTGGCACGCCCACGGCGGCGCACCGACGTCGGCTTTGGCGCACTCGAAGAACAGGTCCTGTCACGGGTGCTGCAAACGGGGCAACAAACTGGACAAGCACGCTATGCCTGAGCATTCGACGCTGAACCAATATTTACGGCGCTTGCAAAAATACCGCGACGCCGACGCGCCTGTCTATCGACGAGCAAGGCCGGGCGCGTGGTCGCTTCTTCAATGCCAGCCTGTCGAGCGCTTTTCAAGCGATACGCAGCGCCGCCGGAGACATCGTCGCGCATCAAGCCTATGCGCGCAGTTATGATCCGGGCGACCAAGGCTTGCATGTCTGGAAATTACTCGAATATGTCGCCGACGATGCCGAATCAGTAGAACTCGATCGGCTTTGCCGGGTACTGCACACGGTGAATTTCTACAGCCAAGCCGGCAGCGCCGGGCATGATCTGTACTTAAGCGTGCATAACCGTTTGCTGGCGGCGGTACAAGGCTTTCACTTCGATGTGCCGGCGGCGGTACTGGCAGAGGCTGTGCCGAGCGCAGTTCTATATGCCGATACGATCTAAGGACATAATTAAAAATTCGTTTTTCATATATACGAAAACTGGCATGATCTGGCTTCTGTGGTTACACCAATCAACAAGGCTAGCATGGCATTGAGCTTCTTTTCCTCGCATCGTCCGGGTAGTACCCGGCGCGTGCTGCCCGGATTTCATCTGGCGCTCGGGTTTACGCTGTTTTATCTCGGACTGATCGTGCTCATTCCGCTGTCAGCGGTATTTTTAAAAACCTTCACCATGAGCTGGCCAGCCTTTTGGGATACCGTCAGCTCCGAGCGTGTGGTGGCTTCGTACCGCCTCAGTTTCGGCGCTTCGTTGCTGGCCGCGTTCATCAACGTGATCTTCGGTGGGATTGTGGCTTGGGTTTTGGTGCGCTATGAATTCCCCGGCAAACGTTTCATCGATGCCTTAGTCGACCTACCGTTCGCTTTACCGACGGCGGTGGCCGGCATTACTTTGGCGACACTGTATGCACCCAATGGCTGGTTAGGGAAGTTGCTCGCGCCATTGGGGATCAAGGTCGCGTTCACGCCGCTCGGTGTGGTAGTGGCCTTGATCTTCATCGGCTTACCCTTCGTGGTACGCACCGTGCAACCGGTGCTGGAAGAAGCAGAAAAGGAACTCGAAGAAGCGGCGCTCAGCCTCGGTGCCAGCCATGCGCAAACCTTTTTGCGCGTGACTCTGCCGACCATTGCGCCAGCCTTGCTGACCGGTTTTGCCTTGGCCTTTGCGCGTGCCACTGGCGAATACGGATCGGTCATCTTCATTGCCGGCAATATGCCGATGATTTCAGAAATTACCCCTTTATTCATGATCACCAAACTCGAACAATATGATTACGCCGGTGCTACCGCGATTGCCGTGGTTATGCTGCTGCTGTCGTTTGCGTTGCTATTGTCGATCAACGGCTTGCAAGCTTGGATGCGTAGTCGTCAGAACAGTGGGAGAGCGGAATGAGCGCCACAACGATACCGACCAACGCCCCTCAGCAGGGCTACCAAGCGGCTAACCCGGCCACGCTGGCACCGGCCTGGGTAAGGTTTTGCCTGATCAGCATCGCCTTGGCTTTCTTGACCTTGTTTTTATTGGTCCCGCTGGCAGCGGTGTTCGCCGAAGCCTTGAAAAAAGGTTGGCAAGTCTATCTCGCGGCGATTGTTGAAGACGACGCGCTGTCAGCGATACGCCTGACCCTGATTGCCGCCGGCATCGCGGTACCACTGAATTTGGTGTTTGGGGTAGCCGCAGCTTGGACCATCGCCAAATTTGAATTTCGTGGCAAGAGTGTCTTGCTGACCCTGATTGATTTGCCGTTTTCGGTCTCGCCGGTGATTTCCGGACTCATTTATGTGCTGCTGTTCGGTGCACAAGGTTGGTTCGGCGATTGGTTGCGTGCGCATGACATCAAGATTCTGTTCGCTGTGCCTGGCATCGTGTTGGCCACTATCTTCGTCACCTTCCCGTTTGTAGCGCGCGAACTGATCCCGCTGATGCAATCGCAGGGTAGCGAAGAAGAGGAAGCCGCCTTGGTACTCGGTGCCTCCGGCTGGCAAACCTTCCGCCGCGTCACCCTGCCAAATATCAAATGGGGCTTGTTATACGGCGTGATTTTATGTAATGCCCGGGCGATGGGTGAATTCGGTGCGGTCTCGGTGGTCTCGGGTCATATCCGTGGTGAAACCAATACCATGCCTTTGCAAGTCGAAATTTTGTATAACGAATACAACTTTGTCGCCGCCTTTGCCGTCGCTTCCCTACTGAGTTTGCTGGCGCTGTTGACGCTGGCACTGAAAACCCTGGTCGAATGGCGCAGCCATACCGCCGTGAACAAGAATTAACCGGAGTCGGACATGAGTATCGCAGTTGAACAATTACATAAACGCTTCGGTCAGTTCACCGCCCTTGATCAGGTTTCCTTAGCCTTTAATGATGGTGAGCTGACCGCCTTGCTCGGACCTTCCGGCTGCGGCAAGACTACTTTGTTACGCATCATCGCCGGATTGGAATTTGCCGACAGCGGCCGCGTACTGCTCGATGGCCAAGATGCCTCGGCTCAGCATGTGCGCGAACGTCAGGTTGGCTTCGTGTTTCAGCATTATGCGCTGTTCAAGCACATGACGATTTTTGAAAACATCGCCTTTGGCTTGCGCGTCAAGCCGCGTCATTTGCGTCCTAACGAAAGCCAGATCAAAGAAAAAGTAGGCCAATTGTTGGAGTTGGTACAGCTTGATTGGTTAGCCGATCGTTATCCGCCGCAATTATCTGGTGGTCAACGTCAGCGCATCGCCTTGGCGCGCGCTCTGGCGGTCGAGCCGCGCGTCTTGCTGCTCGATGAACCGTTCGGCGCGCTTGATGCCAAAGTCCGTAAAGAATTGCGCCGCTGGTTGCGTCGTTTGCATGATGAATTACATGTCACCAGCATCTTCGTTACCCATGATCAGGAAGAAGCCTTGGAAGTCGCCGATCGCATCGTTGTCATGAACCACGGGAAAGTCGAGCAGTGCGGTACCCCGGCCGACGTGTATCAACACCCGGCCACGCCATTTGTGTATGAATTTCTCGGTCATGTGAATTTGTTCAAAGGGCGCGTACATGAAGGGGTACTCGATTCCGATGGCGTTGCCTTTGCCACACCGGCCCATGCCGAAACCCGTGATGCCTTCGGTACCGCTTATGTGCGTCCGCATGAATTCGAGATTGAACGCTATACGTCGGGCGGCGGTGGCATGCCGGCGCAATTACGGCGCGTGCACAGCATCGGCCCGTTGGCGCAACTCGAACTGGTGCGCGACGATAATGGCGATGTCATCGATGCCATGATTTCGAGTGAACGCTATGCTCAGCTCCAACTCAAGGTCGGGGAAACCTTGCTGGTCACGCCTAAGCGTTTGCATGTCTTTGTCGACGCCGCAGAATAATCTCGCGTAGCGAACTTATGCACTTACCGAAAGAGCATCATGAATTTTCAGCAATTACGTTCTATCCGCGAAGCTTCGCGCTGCGGCTTTAACCTCACCGAGGTTGCCAATGTTTTATTTACTTCGCAACCGGGCGTGAGCCGCCAGATTCGTGAACTCGAAGAAGAGCTCGGCGTCGATATTTTTGAACGCAATGGCAAACGCCTGACTGGCCTGACTGCGCCGGGAAGAGGCATCTTGCCTATCGTCGAAAGACTATTGCTGGAAGCGGAAAATCTGCAACAAGCCGGCAATGAATATGCCGATCAAAGCAAGGGTACGCTGACCATCGCCACCACCCATACGCAGGCGCGTTATGTGCTGCCCAAAGTAGTGCAACAGTTTCGCCAAGCCTTCCCCGATGTACGCATCGCCTTACAACAGAGTTCGCCTGATCACATCGCCGAATGGGTGATGTCGGGTAAGGCTGACATCGGCATCGCCACCGAAGGTTTGTCACAGTTTAAAGAATTGGTCTCATTCGCTTGCTACCAATGGCAGCATGTCATCGTCGTGCCGGACGGCCATCCTTTGCTCAATAAAGCCGAGTTAAGCTTGGCCGATTTGTCGAATTACCCGCTCATCACCTATGACGTCGGCTTCACCGGTCGCGGCCATATCGATGCCGCCTTCCGCCGGGAAGACTTACGCACCGACATCGTCCTCACCGCCATGGATTCGGATGTGATTCAACAATACGTCAACCTCGGCCTTGGTGTGGGGATTGTTGCATCAATGGCAATCGAGCCATCGCGCATGCAAGGGCTGCGCACGATTGCGGCCGACCACCTGTTTGCCCCGAACGTAACGCGCTTGGCCGTGCGGCGCGGTGCTTACCTGCGCAGTTACACTTATGACTTCATACGCCAATTTGCCCCAGCTTTGAGTCTGCAAGAAATTGATCAAGCTCTCAAAGAAGGCATCACATCGGAGTAAATTTTCGGCCTCGTGTGACCCCCACGGCTCTCTGTTAGAATGGCAGCGTTTCACGTTCGTCATAGCTTTTTTCTCGCAGAGGTCGATCATGCTCTATCCTGAATTATTCAAATCATTGGAACAAGTACGCTGGAATATGGAGACTGATATTCCTTGGGATCAGTACGATGCCAGCCTCCTGACGGCAGAGCAGGCGCAGACCATCAAGATGAATGCGATCACAGAATGGTCGGCCTTGCCGGCGACCGAAATGTTTTTGCGTGACAATCGCGATGACGCTGATTTTTCTGCCTTCATGTCGATTTGGTTTTTTGAAGAGCAAAAACACGCCTTGGTGTTGATGGAGTATCTGCGGCGCTTCCACCCTGAATTAGTGCCGACTCAGGCCGAACTCGACAAAGTACGTTTCGAATTCGACCCGGCACCGCAGCTGGAAACCCTGATGCTGCATTTTTGCGGCGAAATACGCCTCAACCACTGGTATCGTCGCGCTTCCGAATGGCATACCGAACCGGTCATCAAGCATATCTATAAAATCATCAGCCAAGATGAAGCACGCCATGGCGGTGCCTATTTGCGCTATATGAAAAAAGCCTTGCATGAAACCGGTGATGTCGCCCGTTCCGCCTTCGCCAAAATCGGTGTGTTGATGGCCTCGGCCAGACGCACTGAAAAGCCGCTGCACCCGACCAATCTGCATGTCAATCAAGCTTTGTTCCCCAATGATACGGTGCAGAGTCGCTTGCCTGATCCTGATTGGCTGGAACGCTGGCTCGATGTGCAGATCAAATTCGACGGTATTTGGGAAAAGAAAGTGATCGACCGCATTCTGCACAATCTCTCCTTACTGTTTGAACGCAGTTTTGAGACGGTCCAGGATTTGAACCGCTACCGCAAAGAAGTGAATAAAAATCTGGCACCGGTGTTGCTGTAAGCGCGTGGGCAGCGGTGTACAATGCCGTCTTCCTATTTAACTCTCTGCACCGTCGCCCATGTCTGACTTCGAACAAAAAATCTGTCTCCGCAGCGAACTCGCTGCCCGTGTCGCGGCCCTGCCTAAGCCGGTAGTGTTGACCAATGGGGTGTTCGATATTTTGCACCGTGGTCACGTGACGTATTTGGCGCAGGCGCGTGCGCTCGGCGGCTCGCTGGTGGTGGCACTCAATACCGACGCTTCGGTGAAACGGCTGGGCAAGGGCGACGATCGCCCGGTCAATTTGTGCGCCGATCGCCTCGCCGTGATCGCCGCGCTCGGCGCGGTCAGTTTGGTGGTGGAGTTTGATGAAGATACTGCGCTCGAAGTCGTGCAGCAAGCGCGGCCGGACATCTACGTCAAGGGTGGCGACTACACGATGAGCGCGATTCCCGAAGGCCAGGCGGTGTTGGCCTATGGCGGGCGGGTACACGCGATTCCTTTCGAACATCAACGTTCGACTACCAGCCTGCTCAGTAAATTGCGCGCACCGCGCGCCGACAGCGCTTAAAGCCAGCGCTTAAAGCCAGCGCTTAAAGCCAGCCTTACGCGCCGCCGGCGAAGCCATGCTGGCGCCAAGCTTCATATACCACGATGGCGACGGTATTAGATAAATTCAAACTGCGATTATCTGGCCGCATCGGCAAACGGATACGTCGCGCCGGCGCGAAACTCTCGCGCACTTCCACCGCCAAGCCGCGCGTTTCAGCACCGAACACAAAATAATCACCGGCTTCGAAACGGGCTTCGGAAAAAATGCCGGAGCCGTGCGTGGTCAAGGCAAACATCCGGTCTGGTGGGGGCTGTTGTGTGGCGAGAAAATCTGCCCAATTTTTATGCACCTTCATGCTCGCATAATCATGGTAATCGAGACCGGCGCGCTTCATTTTGCTGTCGTCGAGCGGAAAGCCGAGCGGCTCGATCAAATGCAGTTGCACACCGCTGTTGGCGCACAGACGGATGATATTGCCGGTATTGGGCGGGATTTCGGGTTCGACGAGGACGACATGAAACACGGTGTTTCCTTAACAGAGAAGTGGCGCGCGTCGGCAGACTGCCAGAGACGCGCAATGCCAACATTGTAGCAGGCACTTAAACGAGCTTGGGAAGCGCGGATTTAATCGCAGTGGCAGCGGACAAACCGCTTGGATTAAATCTGCGCTTCCCTAGGCTCAATTAAGCGGAACAACTGGCCTGCGTCCTCCGGAGGCCAGCTTTAACAGTCATATCGCTCATTATTACCGTCTCGGCACTGGTCGTATTCAGCGCGCCACTCTGGCTGATGCCAACAGTCGTCGCGGCGATACTTGCCGATGCGGTGACATCGCTCATACAAAAAGTGGCACGGCCATTGCGTCAACAAAGCAAAGCGCTGCTCTACCTTCTGGACTTCACTTCCATTATCCTCAAAGGGCGCGAGTTTGATCGCTGGACGCTCTCCAATAAAACGCGAAATACACAGAGTGTCAAACTCCAGCTCCTGTACGCAGCACAAGCGCAGATACTGTTTTCGAATGGTAACGGTGAGGCTGCCAAGCTTACCGACCCGAAGGACTTCTTTCCAGCTCCTTGAGAATATCCCTTGAGTTGTAGTCACATTGTGACTACAATGGAGTCTCTGAAGCCATCAAGAGGAAGTCACCATGAGCACCGCCGATACCTATGTCCGCGCTCGCATCGATACAAGAACCAAGGAGCGTGCTGCGGACGCACTGGAAGCGATGGGACTATCCATCTCTGACGCTATCCGCCTGCTGATGCTGCGCATTGCAGATGAGCGCCGGATGCCGTTTGATGTGAAAGTACCCAACGCGACAACACGTAAGGCGATTGCTGAGCTGGAAGCCGGGAAGGGTAAGCGGTTTAGCAGCGTTGATGACTTGATGGCAGACTTACATGCGGACGATTGATCGTTCCTCATCCTTCAAGCGGGACTACAAGCGTGAGGCCAAGGGATTGCACCGGGCTACGCTTGATAACGATCTGAAGCCTGTTCTCGTGGCTCTGGCAACTGATCAGCCGCTCGATGTCAAATACCGTGATTATGATTTGAGTGGTGATTGGGCCGGTTATCGGGAATGTCACATCAAGCCGGACCTGTTGCTGATTTACCGAAAGTCGGATGCTGACACGCTTCGACTGGCACGGCTTGGCTCTCACAGCGAGCTTTTCGGTTAAGCCTGTTGCAACTTGTCGGGGTGAAACTTCAAGGTGCGCAAAAATGAGTCTGCCCACCATCAGAGAAAAACCGGCGCATGTGTCGCGGCGATTAGAAAAGATGCTCAAAAAAAACCTGACAACTTAATGGATCGTCGCTCACCGGCCGAAGAGGCTGTCGCAACAGCCTGGCGGACGCTGTTTACACCTGAAACACCGCATACCTCGTCAGTCCCGCATGCTTTTGGCTGGAACCCAGTATCGTTTTTAGCACTGAAAACAGCATGATTTCTGGTATTTTCAGTTAAGCACGAACGCCGCCAGGTTCCCGCGCAAAAGCGCGCTGATCATTACCCACAAGTTAGGTCGATTGCGCATCCACCCAGCCGCCCAATTCGTCATTGCCGCGCAGGCGGCAATCCAGTGGCGCGCACGCGCCTTTTATCTCTGTGCTGCTCAGGCGCAGCAGGACGTGTTGATTTAACAGAAAAAAGTGCCCTTGATCGACCCTCCCACCCTGAAGGCACTAACGTGCCACTGGATTCCTGCCTACGCAGGAATGACGAGGCGAGAGCATGGGGGGAATGACATGTCGGCCAGTTGGAGTAATGATACCGACTGAAAACCCTTTTGCGACAGCCTCTTGAGGCCGGGGTAATTGACGAGGTATTTTATTTCGCGCTCAAGCCAGCACGCCATGCTGCTGATCATCGGGTTTCGGCGTGCGCGCAAACACATAATTGCTGACGCTGGCCGCGCCATGTCGTTTCAGCAAGCGTGCGATGGTTTGCAAGGTCGCGCCGCTGGTCATCACATCATCGACCACGGCTAAGTGGGCACCGGCGATATGCGGCAACAGGGCCGGTGTGATCAGGAAGGCGTGGCGCAGATTTTTTTTGCGCTCGCTCAGCGTGAGCCGACTCTGTGGCTCGGTGTCGCGACAGCGCTGCAAGCCATCGATATACAGCGTGCTGTCGAGCGCGCGCGCCAGCGGGCGGGCAATTTCCAGTGCTTGATTGTAGCCGCGTTCGCACAAGCGTCGCCGGTGCAAGGGCACCGGCAGCAGCGCTGCGGGCTGCAGCAGCGGCACACTTGCGCCGTCTTCGCGGTCTGCCTGCCGTATCGCTTGATGCAGCAGGCGCGCCATCAGCGGTGCCAAGGCCAGGCGCTGGCCGAATTTAAGCGCCAACACCAATTGATCTTGCGGTGCCAGGTAATCGGTGACGACGATGCTGCGGTCGAACGCCGGTGGGGCGGCCAGACAGGCACCGCAGCGGCGGCTGGTTTCTTGCGGCAGCAGTGGGAGCGCACATTGGTGGCAACGATTTGTGCTCGTGCGCAGATAGCGCTGCTGGCAAGCTTGGCACAGCAGTGCGCTGTCAGCTGCATCACACAAGCTGCAGCGCGTTGGCAGCAAAAGTGGGACAGCCGTATCAATGAGGGTGACTAACAGTGGGTGCATGAAATAATACCAAGCGAAACACAAGCGTGTAAACTGGGCGCTACTTTGATCAATTATACCTGCCCGGTTTCTATTTTATGTTGAGTGCTCCGATCGACCTCGCCTTGGTGCGCCGTCTATTTTCCGATCCGCAAAAATTGCTGGAAGGCGATTTTTTAAACCGTGAAATCGCCTTGCGCATGCGCGAAAAACTTGAGCTCGTCAAAATCAGTCCGACGGCGCTGCTCGATGCCGGCTGCGGCACTGGTGCCGATTTGGCGGAATTACAGCGCGCTTATCCGCAGGCCCAAGTGATCGGTCTCGACGCCGCCGCTGCCATGCTCAGCCATGGCCGGCTACAACAACAAGCCGCCTTGTCGGCGGTCGGGCGTTTGCTGGCGAAATGGACACCGAGCAGTTTGCGCAGTGAGCGCGCCGCCATGCTGATGGCGGCCGATTTCGCCACCATGCCCATGGCAGCACAATCGCTGGACTTGATCTGGTCGAACCTGGCTTTGCATTGGCACCCGCAACCGAACTTGGTCATGGCCGAGTGGCGCCGCGTGTTGCGCACCGAAGGCTTGCTGATGTTTTCTTGCTTCGGCCCGGATACCTTGGTCGAATTGCGCAGCGCGTTTGCCGCCGTCGATGCGCATGTGCACACGCTGCCATTCGTCGATATGCACGATTATGGTGATATGCTGATCGACGCCGGTTTTTCGACGCCGGTGATGGATATGGAAAAAATCACCCTCACCTATCAAACGCCGCAACGCCTGTTGGCCGATGTGCGTGCGCTTGGCGGCAACCCTTTGCAAACACGTCAGCGTGGTTTAATGAGCAAGCGACAATACCGCGCCTTGCTCGATGTCTTGGAAATGCAACGCTCACCAGCAGGTCTGCTGGAACTCACGTATGAAGTCGTGTATGGTCATGCATTCCGGCCCGTGAGCCGCAAGACAAGTGCCGGTGAGGCTATAGTGCGCTTCGATCTGCCGAAAAAATAAGCTTGATCGCGCTGAAAGAAAATCGCGAAATTTGATTTTCAACGCAAGAAACTTTTGTTTCATTTGCGCCAGATCATTGCGCTGCATCGTGCATTCTGCTTGATATGCGTTCACTTTCCGCCTTATACTCAACGCGTTGTAGAAGTTGCCAGTTCGCACTTTGTCACAATCTTTCGCGTCCTGGTGCACATCTAAGAATTCTAATCGGGGTTTTGGGGAAAACATGAAACATGCACAGCGATTGAAATCGTTCATGCTCGCTGCCGCACTGTCGGCCGCCAGTTTGCCGTCTTGGGCGGTGGTAGACAGTCAGGGTGGGCCGGCGGTATTGGAAATGAATTTGCAAACACCGGTGACGCAAATTGCCGAACAAATTTATTCCATCCACAATCTGATGCTCATCATTTGTTTGGTGATCTTCGTCGCCGTGTTCGGTGTGATGTTTTATTCCATCCTCAAACACCGCAAATCGCTCGGACATAAAGCTGCGACCTTCCATGAAAGCACCACGGTCGAGATCCTCTGGACCATCGTGCCATTCATCATCGTCATCGGCATGGCCTTGCCAGCGACGCGTACCGTGGTCGCGATGAAGGATACCTCTAACGCCGACATCACTATCAAGGCCACTGGCATGCAGTGGAAATGGGGTTACGATTACCTCAAAGGCGAAGGCGAAGGGATTGCCTTCCTGTCCACGCTCTCTACCCCACGTACCCAGGTTGGTGCGCCGGGTGTGGCACCGACTGAGCCGCGCGGCGTCAATTACCTGCTCGAAGTCGACAATGAAGTAGTGGTGCCGGTGAATAAGAAGGTGCGCATTATTACCACGGCCAATGATGTCATCCACTCTTGGACCATTCCAGCCTTCGGCGTGAAACAAGATGCCATTCCCGGTTATGTGCGCGATACCTGGTTCAAAGCAGAGAAAATCGGCGTGTATCGCGGTCAATGCGTTGAGTTGTGCGGTAAAGAGCATGCTTTCATGCCTATCGTCGTCAATGTCGTTTCGCAAGCCGACTACACCAAATGGGTAGACCTCAAACATAAAGAAATGCTCGCTAAGGCCGACGACCCGAACAAGGTATGGACGGTCGACGAACTCAAACAACGCGGCGAAAAAGTGTATTCGGCTAATTGCGTGGTTTGTCATCAGGCCAGTGGTAAGGGTGTGCCGGGTGCCTTCCCTGCGCTGGATGGCTCTGCCGTGGTAGCCGGTGCCAAAGATGCGCAGATTCATTTGCTTCTGAACGGGAAAAACGCCATGCCAGCTTGGAAAGCGACTTTATCGGATACCGAAATTGCGGCAGTGATTACCTATACGCGTAACAACTGGTCGAACAAATCCGCCGAAAACATCGTACAGCCATCCGAAGTTTTGGCTGCACGTAAGTAATAACAGGAAGAACAGGAGAAAAGATGAGTACAACTACCGTCGATCACGCGCACGATCATGGCCACGCTGATGCCCATGACCATGCCCATGACCATCCGCACGGCTGGCGCCGCTGGTTATTCGCTACCAACCACAAAGATATCGGCTCGCTCTACCTGTGGTTCGCGTTCACCATGCTGCTCTCGGGCGGTGTGCTGGCACTGATCATCCGCGCCGAATTGTTTCAACCTGGTTTACAACTGGTACAGCCGGAATTTTTTAATCAACTGACTACCATGCATGGCCTCATCATGGTGTTCGGTGCCATCATGCCGGCCTTTGTCGGCTTCGCTAACTGGATGATTCCGCTGCAAATCGGCGCTTCCGATATGGCGTTTGCGCGGATGAATAACTTTTCATTCTGGCTCATGCCACCGGCCGCGATTCTGCTGGTCAGCTCATTTTGGGTGCCGGGCGGTGCCACTGCGGCCGGTTGGACGCTGTATGCACCATTGAGTACGCAAATGGGCCCAGGCATGGATATGGCGATTTTCGCCATCCATATCATGGGTGCCTCGTCGATCATGGGTTCGATCAATATCATCACCACCATCCTCAATATGCGCGCGCCTGGCATGACCTTGATGAAGATGCCGATGTTCTGTTGGACCTGGCTGATCACGGCCTATCTGCTCATCGCGGTGATGCCAGTGTTGGCCGGGGCGATCACGATGACCTTGACCGATCGTCACTTCGGCACTTCCTTCTTCAATGCCGCCGGTGGCGGTGATCCGGTGATGTACCAGCATATTTTCTGGTTCTTCGGGCATCCGGAAGTCTACATCATGATTTTGCCGGCTTTCGGCATCGTCTCGCAGATCGTGCCTGCCTTCGCGCGCAAGCCTTTGTTCGGTTACGCTTCCATGGTCTATGCTACGGCATCGATCGCGATTCTGTCCTTCATCGTCTGGGCCCATCACATGTTTACTACCGGCATGCCGGTAACGGCTCAGTTGTTCTTCATGTATGCGACTATGCTGATCTCGGTGCCGACCGGTGTGAAGGTATTCAACTGGGTTGCCACCATGTGGAAGGGCTCGATGACGTTTGAGACACCGATGCTGTTTGCCGTCGGTTTCATTTTCGTCTTCACCATGGGTGGTTTCACCGGCTTGATCTTGGCGGTCACGCCGATCGATATTCAATTGCAAGATACTTACTACGTGGTGGCCCATTTCCACTACGTGTTGGTAGCCGGTTCCCTGTTTGCCTTGTTCGCCGGGTACTACTACTGGGGGCCGAAATGGACTGGTTTCATGTACAACGAAGCGCGCGGGAAAATTCATTTCTGGGCTTCGCTGATATTCTTTAACGTCACCTTCTTCCCTATGCACTTCCTTGGGCTGGCCGGGATGCCGCGTCGTTATGCCGATTATCCGGCGCAGTTTACCGACTTTAACCAGATCGCCACCATCGGTGCTTTCGGTTTCGGTCTCACGCAAGTGTATTTCATCTTGGCGGTGGTGATTCCATCTATCCGCGGCGGCACACCGGCGCTGGCCAAGCCATGGGATGGGGCGGAAGGTTTGGAGTGGACTGTGCCGAGTCCGGCGCCGTTCCATACCTTTGAAGTACCACCGATCGTTAAATAAGAAAGAAGCGACGCAGCGTTTTGCGCTGCGTCACCTGCATATGAAAAACGAAAAAAAGCCGAATAATCTCAGAACTGCCTTGCTCCTGTTTTCAGTTGCCATCGTTTTTTTTATCGGTGTCATTCTGAAGCAGTCTGTGTTACGTTGAAATGGATGCGGCATGCAAGAGCGGAAAAAGTCTGGCCTGATCACGCAACTCAATGCCACCATGCTGGTGAAATTGTTGGTGATTGCGGTGATGATGTTTGGCTTCGGCTATTTGTTGGTGCCGATTTATAAGCAAATTTGTGAAATCACCGGCGTCAATATTCTGACACCGAAAGATATCACGGCCAAAGAACTGACGAATTCGCAGATCGACCGCAGCCGCGAAGTGACCATCGAGTTCGATGCCAATACGCAGGGGCCGTGGCGCTTTCGGCCTACCCAGAGCAGTATGAAGGTGCATCCGGGCGAAATGGCGCAAATCGTCTATGAAGTGGTGAACAAGCAGCCGTACAAGATGGATGCGCAAGCGATACCAAGCTATGCGCCGCAACAAGCCAGTGCTTACTTCAAAAAAATGGAATGTTTTTGTTTTAAGCAACAGACCTTGGGGCCGAATGAAGCGCGGCAAATGCCGGTGGTGTTTTACATCGATCCGGCCTTACCTAAAGATGTTAAAACGATTACCTTGTCGTATACTTTTTTTGAAGTCGGCGGCAAACTCGGTGTAGCCGGGGCTACGGATAAATGATGAGTCAATTACCGCCTGAAAAAAAACGCCAAGCCTCTTTGTTGGCGACCATGAAAGCCGTGTTTTGGTCATTTCTGGGGATACGCAAGCGCAGTGACTATGAACAAGATGCTGCGCAACTCAATCCTGTGCACGTCATCATTGCCGCCCTGATAGGCGCGCTGATTTTCATCGTAAGCTTGGTGCTGATCGTGCGTTATGTGGTGGCAAAATAGTAGCAAAGCAGTGCCAAAACAAGTAATGTAATTAGAATAATTTCAGACCATACATTTGGATCAGGAGATCAAAAATGAGTTCTTCAAACGCGAAAGCACCATATTATTTCGTGCCGGGGCCATCCAAATGGCCAGTGCTGGCCGGATTTTCCTTGCTCCTGACGATGATCGGTGCATCGGCTTGGGTCAATAGCTTGGCGTGGGGTTCGTATGTGAACTTCGCCGGTATTTTCCTGACCTTGGTGGTGCTCTACAATTGGTTTGGCGAGGCCATCGCCGAATCGGAGAGCGGCCAATACAGTGAGCGCATCGATATCTCGTTCCGCTGGAGTATGAGCTGGTTCATTTTTTCCGAAGTGATGTTCTTTGCCGCCTTTTTCGGGGCCTTGTTCTATGCCCGCAGCATTTCCATGCCATGGCTAGCCGATCTCGATCACAAAGTTTTGTGGCCTGATTTTGCTGCTCAATGGGGCAATACCGGACCAGCCGGCACCGTCGAGGCTTTCAAAGCCATGACGCCGTTTCCTATCCCGACCATCAATACCGCGCTCTTGCTCACTTCCGGCGTGACCCTGACGCTGTCGCATCATGCGCTGCGTTCCGGTCACCGCAAGCAAACAGCACTGTGGTTGTTTGCCACGATACTGCTCGGTGCCGTGTTCATGGTGTGCCAAGCCTATGAATATATTGAAGCTTACCAAGAATTGAATCTTAAGCTGACTTCCGGTATTTACGGTTCCACCTTCTTCATGCTGACCGGTTTTCACGGCTTCCATGTGACCATGGGTGCGATCATGTTATCCGTGGTACTGTATCGCGTGATGAAGGGTCACTTCACACCGGAACAGCATTTTGCCTTCGAGGGTGCGGCGTGGTACTGGCATTTTGTCGACGTGGTCTGGCTCGGTCTGTATGTGGTGGTTTACTGGTTGTAATGCTTGCGCCAGTAACGAAAAAAAGCCGCACCACAGTGCGGCTTTTTTTATGTTCTTTTGCTTGCTCTCAATGTATCCCGGTCGGTTCGATCAGACCGAAGTAATTGGCCAGCAAGATCAGCAGAAACAAGCTGATGGAAAAGCCGACCCGATAGGCCAGCGCCTTGACGGTACGGTTGCTGCGTCCCTTGTCTTTCATCAGATAGACCAGGGCTGAGCCCATGCTGAAGATGATCAGGAAGAACGCGATGGCGACCAGAATTTTCATGCTTCGACCTTGTTGGTATCTGATTAATCGTTTTTCTATTGTAATCGCTAATGTTGATTCTTTCGCGCTTCAAATTGATCCCTTTGCTAGTCAGCATAGCCTTGGTCGTGCTCGGTATCAGCTTAGCGCAATGGCAAACTCGGCGGGCGCTGGAAAAAGAACAGATTGCCGCCGCCATCGTTGAGCGTAGCCGCTTGCCAGCAGTCGACCTGGCCAGCGTCGAGGTGGCGAGCCTGCCTTTGTGGAGCAAGGTCAGCTTACGTGGCGAATTCGTCAGCAACTGGCCGCTGTATCTCGATAATCGCCCTATGCAAGGCAAGGCCGGCTTGATTGTATTGATGCCATTCAAGCTCGCCGGCAGCCAGCGCAGTATCGTGGTAGCGCGTGGTTGGCAGGCGCGAAATCTTCAGGATAGAATGCAGACTGGTTCCTTATTGACCCCAAGCGGGGTGGTGACGATCACCGGCATCCTGCGTGCGCGCCCAGACCGGGTGCTGCAATTGGGGCAGGCGGCAGCCTTGGTTCCTGGTGCGTTGTTGCAAAACCTCGATATCGCCGATCTGGCCAGTCACAGCGGCTTGGAGTTGGCCGCGCTGATCGTCGAGCAACACTCGAGTTTGCCCGATCAATTACAACGCGATTGGCCCGTGCCGGCTGCTGGTGCGGATAAGCATCGCGCGTATGCATTTCAGTGGTATGCCTTGGCACTTATGGCATGCCTGTTTTTTATCTTCACAGGAATACGTCGTGGAAAAAATCAATCAGCAAGCGCCGTTCCCCCAAACAGCGATGAGTGAGGCAGCAGCGCTCAGTAAGCGCACTACGCGCGGTCGCTGGAAATTATTTTCGGTGTTGGCCGTGTGTGCCGCCCCGATGCTGTTGTCGTATCTGGCGTATTACGTCATTAAACCGCAAGGCCGTACCAATTATGGTGAATTGCTCGATCCGCGCGCCCACCCTATGCCGGTCTTGCAAGCGCACGAGCAGGGCGCACCCGAGCGCGGCGTGGTCGGGCTCGAGGCGTTTCGCGGCAAATGGTTGATGCTGACGGTAGACAGTGGTGCTTGTGCTACCGCTTGCGAAAAGAAACTCTATGATGTGCGCCAACTGCGCTTGGTGCAAGGTAAAGAAATGGACCGCATCGAGCGGATTTGGTTGGTCGATGATGCCCAGACCGTCGCACCGCGCTTGTTGAATGAATTTGCCGGCATGCATGCGTTGACGGTCGACGCCGCGCAGTTGCGCAGTTGGTTGCCGGTGGCCGAGGGAGGGCAACTGAGCGAGCATATTTATTTGGTCGATCCGCTGGGGAATTTGATGATGCGCTATCCGAAAGATGCCGATCCGAACAAGATTAAGAAAGATCTGGCCAAGCTTTTACGCGCTTCGGCGATAGGCTGAGTATGCTGCTGCCTCAACTCGCCCTGACCGGCTGCGCCGTCGCGCTGCTGCCCTTACTCATCGTTTGGCGTTCGAAAGAGCCGAACAAGCAGCGCAAGCTGCTCGCCGTCACGTTGGCCTTGACCTTTGAACTGATCATGTTCGGTGCCTTCACGCGCTTGACCGATTCCGGCCTCGGCTGCCCGGATTGGCCCGGCTGCTATGGCCAAGCCAACCCTTTGCAATCACATGCCGATATCAAAGCAGCCGAACTGGCCATGCCGGATGGACCGGTGACGCTGCAAAAGGCTTGGATAGAAATGCTGCATCGCTATCTGGCCACCAGTGTCGGCATCTTAATCATCGCGCAAGTGGTCTTGGCTTGGCGCAGTCGTCGTCGCACCGGTATTTCACCATGGCTGGCCAGCTCGCTGTTATTGCTAGTCTGTTTGCAAGGTGCTTTCGGGGCTTGGACCGTGACGCTGAAGTTGCAGCCGGTGATCGTTACCACGCATTTACTGCTAGGGATGGCATTGTTGGCTTTGCTGGCCGCTGCGCATGAGCAACAACGACCGGTCCCGGCACGAGATAGCGCGGCGCAGCGTTTGCGCGGGCCGGCCTTGCTGGCTCTGCTGCTGGTGGTAATACAAATCGCTCTGGGCGGCTGGGTGAGCACTAACTATGCGGCTTTGGCTTGTCAAGATTATCCTACTTGTCACGGCGTTTGGGTTCCGCAAATGGATTTTGAGCACGGCTTTCATTTGTGGCGGCAACTCGGTATGACGCGTGATGGTGCTTACTTGCCATTTCCAGCCTTGGTCGCGATCCATTGGGTGCACCGGAATTTTGCCTTGCTGGTCGCTGCCGTGGTTGTCGTCGTCGCATGGCGCGCCCGTGGCACGCTCAGTTGTGCCGGCCTCGGGCGCTATTTATTGCTGGCGATCGCGGCGCAAATGGCCATCGGCATCTCTACCGTGCTGTTTTCTTGGCCTCTGTCTTTGGCCGTACTGCATAACGGTGGTGCCGCCACGCTGGTGCTGCTGCTGACCATGTTAAACTGTCGTCTCAGGTTTGCATGGTGCAACCGTTGATAGATAGAACATGACAACTTTAAGTTTGCCCTCTAACCGAGTGGCACAGTACTGGGCCCTGACCAAACCACGGGTCACGCAGTTGGCGGTATTTTGCGCCGTCATCGGTATGTTTCTGGCGACGCCCGATTTACCCGATTGGCGCGTGCTGGTAGCGGCAACCGCTGGCATCTGGCTGTTGGCTGGTGCCGCCTTCGCTATCAATTGCCTGGTCGAGCGTGAAATCGATGCGCGCATGGCACGCACGGCACGCCGTCCCACGGCGCAAGGTGAGATCAGTGCCACGCAAACCTTGGTGTTTTCCGGTGTCATCGGTGGGGCTGGGATGTGGCTACTGTATACCCTGGTCAATCCGCTGACCATGTGGCTGACCTTTGTCACCTTCGTCGGCTATGCCGTGGTCTATACCATCATCCTCAAACCAGCTACGCCGCAAAACATCGTCATCGGCGGCTTGTCCGGCGCGATGCCGCCGGCCTTGGGGTGGGCGGCCGTCGCCAATGATGTACCGATGCAAGCTTGGTTGTTGGTACTGATTATTTTCGTCTGGACGCCGCCGCATTTTTGGGCCTTGGCGATGTACCGCCGCGATGACTATGTGCGCTCGGGCTTGCCGATGTTACCGGTCACGCATGGCCCGGAACTGACGCGTTTACATATCTGGCTCTACACGATCGCCTTGTTTGCCACTACCATGTTGCCGTATGCGGTGCACATGAGCGGTCTGATTTATCTGGTCAGCGCCGTCGTACTCGGCTTGATTTTTCTGGCCTATGCCTGGCAAATGTATCAACATTACAGCGACGTGCTGGCACGCAAAACCTTTGCGTTTTCTATCATTTATTTATCCTTACTGTTCGCCGCCTTGCTGGTCGACCACTACATCAAACTATGACACTCTGGAAAAAACTCTGCGCCGCTCTGTTGCTGTGCGCCTTGGCCGCTTGCGATAAGCCAGCCGAAAAATTCACCAACACCGATTTGACCGGACTCGATTATGCGCGCGACTTCGCGCTGACCGATCATCACGGCAAGGCGCGCACCTTGGCCGATTTCAAAGGTAAAGTGGTGGTGATGTTTTTCGGTTATACCCAATGCCCCGATGTCTGTCCCACCACGATGGTCGAGATGGCCGATGTGATGAAGCAGCTCGGCCCACAAGCCGAGCAAGTTCAGGTGATTTTCGTCACCATCGATCCGGCGCGGGATACCCAGGCCTTGTTAGCCGAATACGTACCGAACTTTGATGCGCGCTTTCTCGGCATGTACGGTGATGCAGCAGCCACCGCCAAAGTGGCCAAGGACTTCAAAGTGTATTATCAAAAAGTCGATGGCAATACACCGAGCAGTTACACCATGGACCATACGGCCGGCAGTTATGTGTTTGATAAAGAAGGGCATATCCGCCTGTTCTTACGGCATGGGCAGGGTACGGCACCGGTGGTGCATGATTTGAAGTTGTTGCTGAAGTAAGCTACGCGGTGTTGACGGCGTCTGCTGAAAACACCTGACTCTGCGTCGTGCCCCCGCGTGCTCATGCCTCGTTATTCAAGCGCAGGCGGGAAAGACAAAAAAAGCACTCCGAGGAGTGCTTTTTTATATTTCTACCGCCATGCGGCTTCAGGTAAAACTGGCCAGTGCCGTTTTCATTTTCTTCAGTGCCGCACTTTCAATTTGGCGTATGCGTTCGGCTGATACGCCGTATTCACTGGCCAGTTCATGCAGGGTCGAGCCGGAACCGTCATCATTCTTGAGCCAGCGCGATTCGATGATATGGCGTGAACGAGCATCGAGTTTGCTCAAGGCAGTTTCCAAGCCTTCGCTTTGCAGCCGGTCGTACTGGCGCGTTTCGATCACGCGGGTCGGTTCTTCTGACTCGGTTTTCAAGTAAGCGATAGGAGCGAATTTTTCATCGTCGTCATCAGTCGGCGCGTCGAGCGCAATATCGTGACCGGACAAACGCATTTCCATTTCGATGACTTCTTCGCGTTTGACGTCCAGTGTCTTGGCCAAGGCATCGATTTGCTTTGGCGTCATCGCTTCCAAACCGACTTTATGGCTGCGCAAATTGAAAAACAATTTACGTTGTGCCTTAGTTGTGGCGACTTTTACCAAACGCCAGTTTTTGAGTATGTACTCATGCATTTCCGCTTTGATCCAATGCATGGCATACGAGACCAGACGCACGCCTTGGTCGGGATCAAAACGCTTGACGGCTTTCATCAGGCCGATGTTACCTTCTTGTATTAAATCTGCATGTGGCAAGCCATAGCCGAGATAACCGCGCGCGATCGAAACGACCAAGCGCAGGTGGGACATCACCAGTTGTTGTGCCGCAGCTAAATCGTTTTCTGCGCGCAAACGGGTGGCGAAATTGATTTCTTCTTCATGCGTGAGCATGGGCAGGCGGTTGACAGCGGAGATGTAGGCATCAATATTTCCGAGCGTACCACTGAAACCCAAGGCCAGCGCGGTGCTGTCGGTTGCCGGAATAAGTTGTGTCGAAGTCATTGCTATGTTTCCTTCTCATTGCTGCTGGTCAGCATCAAAAATAATACCTTACCAGCGGAGTAAGTTCTTATATTAGCACTCTCTGCCCAAGACTGCCAATCAGCTCAAAATTGTGATGATTAGACTACTATCAGAGTGCTGGGATGTTGGCACCGATCGGTACTGCCGAAAACTGCTGCAGTGTGGCAAATCGGATAGTTGTAGTCCAAAAATCAGGAATTCAACTGTTTGGAGCAGAATAAGCGTAAAAAGTTGCAATATTTTTTAATAACACTGAATTATATTAAGCGGCGCGCGCTAATTGCCGGCGTACTGACAGGTAGGCACCGGCCAAGCCGAGCACCATGCTGCAGGCCAGCAAGCCCAGACTGGGCCACAGTGGCAGCGGTGTCAGGCGAAATTCGGAGGCATACAGTTTGGCAAAGACGGCGATGGCTTGGTTAAGTGGTTGCAAGGAGGCAGCGATGATCGCCAAGGCCAACAAACCGGCTAATAAGCCCAGCAAGGCACCAGTGTAATAGTAAGGACGGTGGATGAAGCTGTTGGTCGCGCCGAGCAGACGGGTAATGGTAATTTCTGCTTGGTGAGAAATCACTTGCAGTCTGGTGGCATTGAACACCACGACCACGACGACCAGCGCGAGCGTGCCAGCCAAAAACATCAGGGCAATTTGTAAAATTTGCACCAAGGCTGCCAAGCGCTTGACCCAGTCGGTATCAATCTGTACTTGATCGACATCGGGCAAGGCTTGCAATTGTCCGACCAAGGCGCTCAGTTGTTCGGCGTGCGCATTCGATAAAGATAAAATATAGGCATCCGGTAAGGGGTTGCCACCCAAGGTAGCCAGCACTTCCGCCAAGCTCGAGGAATCTTGCATGGTCGCTAATGCTTTTTCTTTTGGAACGAAACGCAGTTGGCTCTCGAGGCCATTTTCTTTGAGCAAACGTTTGATCGGTATCGACAAGGCCGTGGAGCTGGCGCGTGGCGTGTCCGGTGTGACAAAGATACTGATTTCCGGTTCTATCGCCAGTTGCGAAGAAATCGGGCGGATGTTGTCGATCAGGGTCAGACCGGCGATCGGCAAGGCCAGCGCAATGGCCACGACCAAAACATTAAAGCAAAAATTGCCTGTGCCGGCGCGCAAATGGGCGAAGGCACTTTTCAAGGCAAACAGATGTTCACGAAACCAGATTGTCATCAGTATTCTCCTGCGCGCAGCGCTGGTAATTCAGGGGACGGTGTGGCCATCAGGCGGCCACCGACTGCCAGTGATCGGTAACTGTGCCGTGGCTCAAATAAATCACGCGGCTGGCTTGTTCTAAAAATTGCTCGTCATGACTGGAAATGAGGCAAGTCACACCGGCGCTTTGGAAGGCTTTGAGTGCTGCGATCACTTGATTGGCATTGTCGCGGTCGAGAAAAGCGGTCGGTTCATCGGCCAAGATGATTTTCGGCCGGTTGACGATGGCGCGGGCAATCGCGGCTCTTTGCTGTTCGCCGCCCGAGAGTGCCAAGGGAAAGGCGGCGGCTTTGTCGATCAGGCCGACTTTTTCGAGCGCGGCACGGGCGCGTGCTTGCGCTTGGCTGGCGGGCGCACCGGTGACGATCAGCGGCAACATGACGTTGGCCAGTACCGAACGGTCATTGAGCAACTTTTGCTCTTGCAAGATCAAGCCTAATTTGCGCCGTAAGTAGGGCAGGCTGCCGCTTTTGAGCTTGCTCATGTCTTGGCCATGAACGATGACGCGGCCGCTGCTGGGCTTTTCTATACCCGCTATCATCTTGAGCAAGGTCGATTTACCGGCACCCGAGGGGCCGGCCAAGAAAACCAACTCACCATCGGGGATGGTCAGTGAGACATCACGCAAAGCATAGGCGTCGCGTGAATATTGTTTGGTGACATTCTCGAATTCAATCATGATCGACTTTTCCGTGGGCTCAGTGCAGCAGGGCGTCGACGAATTCCTGGGCGTTGAATGCCTGCAAATCTTCTATTTGTTCGCCAATGCCGATGAAATACACCGGAATCGGGCGAGTTTTGGCAATCGCTGCCAAGACGCCACCTTTGGCGGTGCCATCGAGCTTGGTGATGACCAAGCCAGTCAATTGCAAGGCGTCATCGAAGGCCTTAACTTGTGCCAAGGCATTTTGCCCGGTATTGCCATCGATAACCAGCAAGACTTCTTGCGGTGCGCCATCCATGGCTTTGGCAATCACGCGTTTTACTTTTTTCAATTCTTCCATCAGATGCAATTGCGTCGGCAAGCGTCCTGCCGTATCGATCATCACCACATCGGTGCAGCGCGCACGCGCTGAAGCGACGGCGTCGAAGGCCACCGCGGCCGGGTCGCCCGATTCTTGCGAAATGACTGTGATGCCATTGCGCTCGCCCCAGATTGCCAATTGTTCGCGTGCCGCTGCACGGAAAGTGTCACCAGCTGCCAGCAGTACCGTTTGGCCATGCTCTTGCATATGCTTGGCCAGTTTACCGATGGTAGTTGTCTTGCCGGCACCATTGACGCCGGCGATCATCATCACCATCGGTTGATGACGGCCGAGTTCCAGCGGCTTTTGCAGCGGTGTGAGTAAATCGAGCAGCAATTGCTTGAGGGCGGCTTTGACTTGCTCGGCTTCGGTCAGTTTGTCTGCCTTGACCTTTTTCTTGAGTGCATCGAGCAGAAACAACGTCGCATCGACGCCGGCATCGGCCGTCAGCAAGGCAGCTTCGAGTTCTTCGTATAAGTCTTCATCGATACGGGCACCGATGAAGAGGGTGGTAAGATTAGTCGAAGTTTTTGCCAGGCCGGCTTTGAGACGACTGAGCCAAGAGCGTTTGCTCTCCGGTTCGGCTACCGTGGCGGCAACGGCGAGCTCCGCTGCGGCAGGCGCAGCAGGCAGCGCGACAGTCGTGGCCGGCACGGTCGGCACCGCTTCGGTCAATGTGGGCGGCGTGGCGATGGCCGGTTCGTCTTTGGGTTTTCTTTTAAAGAAACTGAACATCAGGAATGCTTTTGTCGGAAGATGGCGCGCCGAATTGGCCCACCTGGTATTAGAATGCTGCCATTCTAACAGACCCACGCGCGGTAATTTGATTTACCAGTGTCAAACCTATCATGAAACCGATGACCAAAAAAACGCCCAGCGTGTCCCGCTCCAGCCACCAGGTTCGCATCATCGGCGGCCAGTGGAAGCGCAGTCTGCTGTCGGTAGTGAGCGCCGAAGGCTTGCGCCCGACGCCAGACCGTGTCCGAGAAACAACATTTAACTGGCTCAATCATCTTTTTAACGCTAATTGGATGACGCTGCGTTGCCTCGACCTGTTCGCTGGCAGCGGTGCGCTCGGCTTCGAAGCGGCCAGCCGCGGCGCGGCCGCGGTCACCATGGTGGAAGCGTCGGCACCAGCGTTTCGGCAACTGCTGGCAGTGCAGGAAAAACTCGCTGCCCAGCAGTGCCGCCTGTTGCGTGCCGATGCCAGTAAAGCCATAGCCAGCTTGGCACCCGCCAGCTGCGAGCTGATTTTTCTCGATCCGCCGTTTGAACAGGCGTGGTTGGAAAAAATGCTGCCGGCTTGCCAGCCCTTGTTGGCCACGCCAGGCTATGTTTATGTCGAATCCGAATTTGCTTTAGATCATGCTGATCCAAGCGAAAGCATGAAAAAATTGCTCAGCGGATGGCAAGTAATACGTGCCGACCGCGCCGGCAGCGTGTATTTCCATATCCTGCAACGCAGCATTCTGCAGCCTGATACGCACGAAAATCAGGCATAATGCCAGAACAATTTGGTGCATAACAATATGCAATTAGCGAAAAAGGAGTGAAGATGGTCACAGCCGTTTATCCGGGAACATTTGATCCGCTGACCCGTGGTCATGAGGATTTGGTACGCCGCGCCTCGGGCCTGTTCGATACTTTGGTGGTCGGCGTGGCCGACAGCAAAAACAAACGACCATTTTTCTCACTCGAAGAGCGCCTCAGTATCGCCAATGAAGTTCTGGGACACTATCCTAATGTGCGGGTCGAGAGTTTTTCCGGCTTGCTCAAAGATTTTGTGCGAAAAAACGACGCGCGCGTGATTGTGCGCGGTTTGCGTGCCGTGTCTGATTTTGAATATGAATTCCAGATGGCCGGTATGAACCGTTACCTTTTGCCTGACGTCGAAACCCTGTTTTTGACGCCATCCGACCAGTACCAATTCATTTCCGGTACGATAGTGCGTGAAATCGCCATGTTCGGTGGCGATGTCTCGAAGTTTGTATTTCCTTCGGTCGATCGTTGGCTCAAAGAAAAAGTTGCTGCGCTCGATATCGAGGAAAATAACTGATGCCCATGCCCGGCGGGTTTAAGCCGGGTGGAAAAGAAGTGAGTAAGTATGGCGTTAATGATTACCGACGATTGCATCAATTGCGACGTCTGCGAGCCCGAGTGCCCGAATGATGCGATTTACATGGGCCCTGAAATTTACGAAATCGATGCACATAAATGTACCGAATGCGTAGGCCATTACGATGTGCCACAATGTAAAGAGGTGTGCCCGGTGAATTGCATTCCGTTTAATCCGGAATGGCGCGAAACGCCGGCACAATTGCTGGCCAAGTACACGGATTTGCAGGAGCAACTGAAAAAATAAGTCGCGCCGCGACCCGGCACGGCCATCTTTATTCGCAGCGCACGCGGTCGCGCCCCGAGCGCTTGGCATCATAGAGGGCGCGATCGGCGCGCTTGATCATATCGCGCGCCACGATCAGGGCTTCACCCTCGTTCTGTTGTTCCGATACGGTAGTGACGCCGATCGAAATCGTACAGTTGCAACTGCCCGCTACACTGAGATCGAATGCTTTGCCAGCGATGCTCTTACGTATGCGTTCCGCTACCTGCATCGCATCTTGCACATTCGCATTAATCAACAAGACCACGAATTCTTCGCCACCGAAGCGGCCCAGGGTATCGCTGAGGCGTAATTCTGCCTTGATCCTTTGCGCAACCTCACACAAGACATCATCACCGGCTTGATGGCCATACTCGTCGTTGATTTTTTTGAAAAAATCGATATCGAGATACATGCACGCCAAGCCATAGCACTGGCGCCGGGCGCGACCGATTTCTTCGAGGGTGCGCTGCTCGACGTAACGACGGTTGCTGACCTTGGTCAGCGGATCGGTCAGGCCGATATGTGTCAGGCGCTCGTTATTGATGACATTTTCCAGACAAATCGCGATGATGGAACCGAGCCGTTCGATGAAGTCGGTCGCCATAGTGGCGGCAAACCGCTCAAGCTCAAAGCTGCCAAGGTTGAGATAACCGATCAAGCGTTCCTGCCGCAACAAAGGGATGATGGCAATGCTGGCAGGTTTCTGCCCGCAACTGTGGAACGCTTTGCCATAGCGCTGGCTCTGATAGGCCCCGAGCACCGGTTTGCGTAAGGAGGCCGAGTGGGCTTCGAGTTCGCGTTCATGGCGGATGAACATCAGATGGGGGTAGTCTTGCAAATCCATGCGCAGGTCGCTGAGCATTTGCTGCAACTCTTGGCGCGGGTCAAGCAAAGTCAGGGTGACGACATCGAGTTCGGAAGTCAGCGCTAAAGCACTGAAGAGGAAGTGTATCAATTCTTTGAAATTGCTCGCGCCAATGATTTTCAGGTCGAAATCTTGGTGCCGCGCCATGATGCTCTGGTTACGGTGGGCTTGATCGAGAATATCGCTCAAGCGCGCGCGTAAGAGCTTATTTTCCATGCGCACTTCGGCCAGCTGTTGCAGCGCGTTGGGGGTGGGTGGTTGACGCGCGCTATCCATACCGTTTCATTTTCAAAGAAAATTGCATAAATAGTAAGTTAATCGATCGCGCGTCAAAATGCAATCGGAATTTCGACGGCATCGCCAACCCGCAAGGTGCGGCCGATGCCGGCGCTGGCGATCAAATTCATGCCGAAGGAAATTTCACCGTTGAGTACAGGGTTGGCGCGATAGCTTTGCAAAATGTCGATCGGGTTAGGGCCGACGCTGCCGCTGGCTTGGTCTACTGCCGGCATACTACAACGCGAGCACGGCTTGACCGCTGGCAGGCAAATACCATTGGCAAATTCGAAGGCGGCGGCATAGTCTTCTTCAAATGCGTGCAAGCCATCGATGACGATATTCGGACGAAAACGGTCCATAGGCACGGCGGCACGGCCTTGCGCTATGGCGCGTTGGTTCAGATCAGCCAGCGAGGCGCGCGCTGTCAGCAGCAGCGGAAAACCGTCAGCGAAACGGGTCGGTGCCAGCAGCGCACCGGTCCATTTCTGGCTGGCATAGCGCTGCGCGGCCAAGTCAAATCGGACTAAGCGGCAGCTGACGCCGAGGGCGCGGCTGAACCAAGCATGCGCGGATGGTGCCGCACAGCGGGCCAGCAGCGTGTCATCCCAGATGCTTACCAACACGGTCGCGCCGCTACGGTCCGGCAGCGACAGATGCAGAGTCGGCAGGCCATCGGCAGCGACGCTCAGCATGCCATCGAGCAAGCCGGGGCGCAGGCTTGCCATCCGCGGCCAGTCGCGTTGACTGAGAAATTGACCCTTGTCGTCGACCAACATCCATTCGCGGTCGTATAGCGTGTGATCTTGCTGCCTTAAGCTTAAGCCACTCGCTGCAACTTGCGCTTGGACAACGGCGATGCCGGCACAGGATTTGATAGGGTAAAACCACAGATCGGTGATGACGGGCATAAGATGTCATTGGCATAAGGAGCAAGGCCTCCATTTTAATCGGCTTGCTCGATTTGCCAATGATAAATTCAGCGTCTGACTTTGAATTGACCGACCACGTGATGCAGACGTTCGGTTTGGTCGCGCAAGCTTTCCGAGGCAGCCGCCGCTTGCTCGACTAAGGCGGAGTTCTGCTGCGTCATTTCATCCATATCGGAAATGGCCAGGCTGATTTGATCGATACCGGCACTTTGCTCTCCGCTGGCATTGCTGATGGCCATTACAATGGTGGCGACTTGCTCGATATTGAGCACGATCTCGCGCATTGTAGTCCCGGCAACGTTGACTAACTCGCTGCCTTGATCGACTTTTTCGACCGACTGATTGATCAGTAATTTGATTTCCGTCGCCGATGCCGCGGCCCGCTGCGCCAGACTGCGTACTTCTGCAGCTACCACAGCAAAGCCACGACCTTGCTCGCCGGCGCGGGCGGCTTCAACCGCGGCGTTCAAGGCAAGGATATTGGTTTGAAAAGCAATGCCATCGATCACGCCGGTAATGTCGGCGATGCGGCGTGAGCTGTCTTTGATTTCTTGCATGGTTGAAATCACATCATTGACCACCGTGCCACCGGACGCCGCCACACTGCTCGCTTGCGTGGTTAATTGGCTGGCCTGGCGGGCATTGTCGGCATTGTTCTTCACGGTAGCGGTCAATTCTTCCATCGAACTCGAGGTTTCTTCCAGTGAACTCGCTTGCGACTCGGTGCGTGCAGACAAATCGGCATTGCCGGAGGCGATTTCTTGCGATGCTTGTTGTATCGCAAAGCTGCCGGCACTGACTTCGACGATCACTTTGGTCAAGCCGGTGCCTATGCTGTTGATGGCGTTAAGCAATTGTCCTATCTCGTCGTGACGTGCGTTGCTGACTTGTTCGGTCAAGTCGCCGGTGGCCATTTTGTTGGCCATACGCGTCGCTTCGGCCAGTGGTACCGAGACGTAGCGTTTGACAATATAAAACAACACGAAGGCCACGACGACGATCAGCACCAGCGCCAAGAAGGCGTATTTGATCAATTGGGCCACGCTGTCTTCGACGATCTCGGCGGTATACGCCGAGCCGACGATGAGCCAATTCATGGTCGGAACAGGCTGGAATACGGCGACGCGCTGTTTGCCCTGCAAGGCCGCGGCACCGAATGATGGCGCGGCATAGTAGCTGACGCCAGTGTTTTTCTCCAGCATGTCTTTGATGAATTCGCTGCCATCGCTGGCTTTCTCAGTCAGATAGTTCTTGCCTTCATTGTTGGCATCGATCATCACGTCGCCATAAGTCTTGCCGGCTTTGCGGTTGAGCGCAAAATAGCCACCGGTCTTGCCGATTTTCATCGATTTGACTTTTTCCTTGAGGAAACGAAGATTATCGGAAATATCGATACCGACAAACAGTATCCCGATCATCTTTGCTTGCGCGTCCATGATCGGTACGTAGGACGTCATGTAATCTTTACCGAACAGTTTGGCCGGTCCGATAAACGATTCGCCTTTTAACAGTAAGGCGTAGGCCGGATGGCTGCGGTCGAGTGCCGTGCCGATCGCCCGTTCGCCATTTTCTTTTTTCAGCGACGTGCTCACGCGTATGAAATCTTCGCCTTGTTTGACGAAAATAGTAGCAATGGCACCGGTTTGGGCGGTGAATTGGTCAACCGGGGCAAAATTGAGATTCAGTGTTTCCGCGCCGACCTTGAGGATGGCAACGGTTTTATCTTGCACCTGCACGGTTTCTTGTTCCAGGACGAACGGTTCATGCCACTGGGCGCGAAAGGTAAAGTGGCCCCCTAAGTCCAGACAATTATTCAAAGAGTTTAAGATAGTGCCTGTTTCTGCCACAGCTGCGCGGCG
>NZ_JASJVS010000016.1:0-73368 GCF_035019605.1 Undibacterium sp. 5I2
TGACGCCGTTTTATTCAAACATTGCCGGGGTAAGACGCTTGCCTTGTTGCTATCTCGCTGCACTCGTCAGCGGGAGTCGGACTATAGCAAGCGCAGGCGGGTAGCGCAAGTAGGTAGGGTAAATAATTTATATGAATTGGTAAATCAGCGGTCGACCAGGTCGGCGGTTTTTAATAAGGCATGGATGGCGCGCTCGAATGCCGGCGCCTGTTCTGCCAAGCGGATGCTGCCATCCTGTGTGCGCCGACAAAAGTGTTCGGTCGAAATGATGGCCGGTTCAGCTTGCCCTTGAAAACTCAGCACCATGGTATTCATCGCCAGATCGCACCATTGCACACAGCCGCGACGCAGCGGCGCTTGACTACCCTTATCATTACTCATCTCAAAGGCGATGCCACTGATAAGGCGTTCGCGCAGTAACTGCAAGTTCACAGCGGCGTGTGCCGGCTGCGGCGAGGGAATCACGCTCTTCGCTGCGAGCTCGTCACTGATGAGTTCAACGACTAAGCCGGATTCTTCTAATAAGCTCAAAAGATAGGGCAGAACTTCAGCGAACTTGTCGGCCGTTGCGACTTCCGACATCACCAAAGCCGGTTGCTCGACGAATTCCTTGAAGGTGGCATGCATTTCCAGCAGCGTGCTGCCGTGCGCGACCTGCTCGTTCACTTTCATGGCGCGACTGTGCGCATCAGTCAGCCAACTCGATAAGGCATTTTGCTTGAAGCGATTCCATTTCAATAAATCCATGCCAAGTTGCAAGTCGGCAAATAACTGCGGCGTCAAGTCGCGTAGTGCTTGTTGTTCTGTGCTGTTATGCTTGGGATCTATACTCCACACCACATCGGCCACAAAGGAACGGAAGCGTTTGGCCAAGTCGTGGTCAAAACGCGCGGCCAGGTTAATGGCGCGTATCCATTCCCCTTCCAAAAAAGCTTGAAATTGCGGCGCAATCGTCAAGCCGCTGAGCGCCGCTTGCATGCTGCGTGAGGCTTGCTCGAACTGGCTGTAGCGGATTTGCGCTTCTTCTATCAGTTTCACGGCACGTCTGACCGATTTGTCTTGTATCCGCAGTTCGCGCGAGACAAAGGTATCAAAACGATTATGTATACGTTCAAACAAGCCCGGTATGCTGCAGTCATGGCGCGCCAAGGTTTTGAAAACACGTGCCAATTCGTCTTCAAACAACTGCCTTGCAGCATCTTGGTACTTGAGTCCGAGAGCGGTTGAAGCGATACGATTAATCAACTGGCGCGCCGGATGGCTGGGCGTCTTCAAGAAACTGTGGTCGCTCAAGGCCAGTTGTAATATCAGAAACTGGCTTTTCGCCAACTGCAGGCGTAAATTCAGCGGCAGCAGGGCGTCGGTCAAGATGCTTTCAAACAGCGCAATGACGATATCGATACACATCTGTTGCTCGGCATTGCGCGCCAAGTGCTGTAATGCTTCGCGCCGCTCGTATACCAAATTACGTAATTCACCGCGGCCGTTTTGCATGGCGCTGCTGTCGGGAATCAGGAAACGGTGAATTTGCCCGGCGATGACGACAAAATCGAGGCCGGAAAAGGAGAATTTCGCCCCCTGCGCTAGCGGCGAGGCAGCATGCGCCAATTGTAACTGCACAATCAATTCGCGCACGCTCGACAGATACTGGCCGCCGGGCTTGCTCACACTATCAGAATTCAAGCGCGGTGGCCGCGCTCTGGCCTTGCTCTCCCAACTCACCGTTGTGTCATCCCCGAAGGCGTGGCGCAACACGTCGCCGAGCGCATCGACGCCGTCTAGCCAAGTGAGCGGCATGCTCTGCGTTTCATCCACCTCGGCAGAGGCGGCACAGCGTAAGCCGGTGCGCGCGCGTAGCTCGGCGAGCCATTGCACGATGCTTAAGGCGGGCTTGAGCATCAAGGAGGGGAACCCGCCTTGTTCGGCCGCCGCTGTGATCACATGCGGTGGGAGTGGTGTCGCCTGTAAGGCTGGCATACCGGCGCGGTAGACAATATGTTCGGGGGTTTTATTGATTTTCAGTGTCAGGTGTGCCGCTAAGCCGGATTTCGCCAGCTCGGTATTCAACTCACGGTATAAATCTACCAGATGGTTTTTAATGATGTCGCAAATTTGCTGCATCAAGATGCGGCTGAGCGACGCTGTGACGTGCAACTCTTGTACTGCGAGCGTGATACAGCGAGCAATTAAGTAAGGACGAAATGGATTTTCTCGTTCGCAGATGTCGTCTTGCTTGAATAAGACGGCAATCCGCAGGTTGACATCGATTAATTGCTGGCCGGCGGCGTTACGAAATAAATTCGTCGCATTGTTTGAAAGCAGCGAGCTTTCGAACGCGCTAGAGTCGAGCAAGCTCATGTCTTCGGCCAGATTGCTACTGCTGCGCGGCCGATAGCTGCTATAGCAATTGACCACGCTGATGGCGAGCAGTTGTGCCATGGTGTTGCTCAGTGCTTGCATCAAGGGTCCGCGTTGCTCTTGCAGCAAGGCGCGGGCTTGCGCGATATCGGCTTGTTCCGCGCTCGAATTGCTGGCACTTGCCTTACCGAACAGTGCTTCTATCGCCTGAGGGACGAGGGTTTGCAGCGCATCTTGGAATGCGTTTAAAAAGACCAAACGTGCAGACGAGAGTACTTCTTCCGACTCCATATTCTTCCTCAATCAACGCACAGACGACGACATCACTCAGTACTCGGACTGCCGCCGTCCGGTCGGGTGGCCGCAAAGCGCTAGCCTCAGTCGGCTTTCGTTTTACGCGGTGCGGCTTTTTTCACGGCCGGTACTTTTTTAACAGCGCTTGCTTTTTTGACGGCCGGTGCCTTTTTGGCTGCCACTGCTTTATCCGTCACGGCCACGGCGTCGCCCTCAGCGACAGCCTTCGCTTTACCGGCAGCCGGAGCTTTGGCCTTACGTTCTTCAAACTCGAAACTGACTTTACCATCTTTACCGCGAACCAGAAATGCCTTGAACGGTCGGCGTGTGCGTTGTGAAACAAAACCTGGCAATAAATCAGTTTTACCATCGACCAGTAATTTGACCATTTGCTCCGGCAATATCTCTTGCTGCAGAATGATGCGACCGCTACGGAAATCACAAGCCTTGGGCTTGGCCATGCTTTTTTCGCACACATACGACAGGCCCATTTCATACACGCCGGCGGCACATTTCGGGCAAGGGCCTAACACGGTTTGACCGGTGAAATCGACGCCTTCGCCATCCTCGCCCTCATCTTGGTTTTGACCGAAGTCAAATTCCAACTTCAAATTATTGTGCTCGGTGTCGGCAACAATTTTCAAAATAGCGGCAAATGGACGCCCCATTTTTGAGCGGAAACCTTGTAATGGGCCGATTTCTCGCTTGCTCAGCAATTCTTCGACTTCAGCGACTTCAAACTGGCGACTGCCAGGCGTCTTGCTCATGGAAAAATCGCATTTAGTACAGGCGAAACGACGATAATTTTCTTTGACGATGGCACCACAATGCGGGCAAGGCGTATGCAGGGTCGCATAATCGCCTGGGATCGTGTCATTGTCGTACTCTTTGGCGCGCTTGACGATGATTTGTGTCATCTGTGCAATTTCGCGCATGAATTCTTCGCGACTGATTTTGCCTTTTTCCATTTGCGAGAGTTTGTACTCCCATTCGCCGGTCAGTTCCGGCGAAGTCAATTCATCGACACCTAAGCCGCGCAGCAAGGTCATTAATTGAAAGGCTTTCGCGGTCGGCATCATTTCCCGGCCTTCGCGCAACAAATAACGTTCCGTCAGCAAGCCTTCGATGATGGCTGCGCGCGTGGCCGGTGTACCTAAACCTTTGCCAGCCATTGCTTCGCGCAAGTCGCCGTCGTCCACCAGTTTGCCGGCGCCTTCCATGGCCGACAATAAGGTTGCTTCGCTATAGCGAGCCGGCGGTTTGGTGACCAAGCCATGAGCGGCCACCGTATCGGCCAATACTTTTTCGCCTTTCGCAACAGCCACCAAGGTGCCTTTGCCTTCGGTATCTTTTTCTTCCAGAGCTTCTTTACCATAAATGGCCAACCAACCGGCATTGGTCATGACCTTGCCTTCAGTTTTGAACTGATGGCCAGTTACCTCGGTAATGCGGGTAGTGACTTGGAATTCGGCGGCGGGGAAGAATACGGCCAAGAAGCGGCGCGTGACCAAGTCATACAGCTTTTGTTCCGGTTCCGACAAGTTCTTCGGCGCTTGGCCAGTAGGAATGATCGCAAAGTGATCACTGATCTTGCTGTTGTCGAAAATGCGTTTATTCAGCTTGACCCAGTTATTGTTCAAAATTTGCGCGGCAAATTGGTAGTAATTATTGTTTTCCGCCACGGTGGAAAGCGTTTGCTTGACGGTATCAAGGTAATCTTCCGGCAAATGGCGCGAATCGGTACGCGGATAGGTCAGTACTTTATGTTTTTCATACAGCGCTTGCGCCAAACCAAGGGTGTTTTTGGCTGAAAAACCGAATTTCGAGTTGGCTTCGCGTTGCAAACTGGTCAAGTCAAACAAGGCTGGGGCGATTTGGCTGGCTGGTTTCGATTCTTCCGATACATTACCTTGTCGTCCCCGGCAAGCGGCCACGATCGATTCGGCCGCTAATTTGCTCCATAAGCGTTCGGCGCGTTTTTCTGGATCGTGTTCATCTTTTTTGAATTGCGGGTCGAGCCAGCGGCCTTCATAAATCCCGGCAGCGCAAACAAATTCGGCACGCACTTCCCAAAAATCACGCGAGACGAATTTTTTGATCTTTTCTTCGCGCTCGACGACGATGGAAAGGGTCGGGGTTTGCACACGACCAACCGTGGTCAGGTAAAAGCCGCCTTCTTTCGAATTGAAGGCCGTCATGGCACGGGTACCATTGATACCAATCAACCAATCGGATTCGGAACGACAACGTGCGGCGTCGGCCAATGGCAACATGTCTTCATCGCTGCGCAGTTTTTGGAAGCCGTCACGTATCGCACCCGGCGTCATCGATTGCAACCACAGGCGTTGTACCGATTGTTTGGCTTTTGCATGTTGCGCAATCAAGCGAAAGATCAATTCCCCTTCACGCCCGGCATCGCAGGCATTGATCAGGGCACTGACGTCTTTGCGTTTGATCAATTTGGTCAAGACCTTGAGCCGTGTTTCCGTCTTGGCAATCGGATTGAGTGCGAAGTAGGGCGGAATCATGGGTAAGTGGGCGAAGCTCCATTTGCCACGTTTGACATCGTACTCTTCCGGAACCATGATTTCGAGCAAATGACCGACCGCCGACGACAAGACATAGTCGTCCGATTCAAAATAATCATCATGCTTGGTGAAACCTCCCAACGCTTTAGCGATGTCGGCAGCGACTGAGGGTTTTTCGGCAATGATGAGCGTTTTTGTCATTTCTTGGTTCTCGAATGGTTTTCTGTGCAAACGAATAATGTCTAACGTGCAACATTTTTCGCAAAATAAGCGTAAGCCTAACCTAAATTAGCGCGCAACGATGGATATGACAGCGGAAAAAACGCTGTTAGCCCGCGATTTATGTCAGAAGTCTTGGAATATTGAAATGATTAATGCAAAAGACGTGGTTCATTGTCGTCATCTGACAACAGTAATTCATCAAACATCAGCATATCGGGCTCGCTACCTTGGCTCCAAAGCATCATTAACACGATGATGCGGAGTTTATCGAGCGGCAACGGTGACTCGTTGACGGCCAAGGCCCGTTCGATCACGATTTCACGCTGAAGGGAAGTCAAGAGGCCGGCAGATTCAAGAAATTGAATGAAGCCGACGGCAGCCGTACCCAAGGCGGACATTTCGATTTGCGCATACACCCGAAAGCCGCTCGATGGCAAAGCCGGCGGCTGCGATGGTGCTCCCGTCATGGCCAAGCCGGTGAGCCAGGTCAGCGCTTCTGAAATATCATCTTCGGGAAAACCGACGGCAGACAATTTTTTAACCAAGGCCGCCGTATCCGGACAGGCATCGGGACGGTAATAGGTTTCGTATAGGTAAACAAGGATATCAAACATGGCCCTACTTTATCCGCTCCCTTCGTTTCCAACAAGTCCCGCGGTGCAATATAGTCAGCAATTAATACAAATGCACTTCAAGCGAGCCGACGAAAGCGCAGGCCGGGTAAGGATTCGATCATGCCGGCCAGTTCCAGTTCCAGCAAGTGGGCATGCAGCTCGGCCAAACTCAGCGCGCTGGCTTGGACCAAGGCGTCAAGGCTGATCGGCTGGTGACTGAGCAGGGCCAGCAGTTGATCGCCGGCAGCGTCGAGCAGGGGCAGCGCTGCTTGTTGGCGCGCCGGCGGCGCATGGAAATGCGGCGGTAATTCTTCCAAAATATCGGCCACCGATTCGACCAACTTGGCCCCCTGTTTAATCAACTGATGGCAGCCCTTGGCCAAGGGCGAGTGGATCGAGCCCGGCACGGCGAACACATCGCGACCTTGCTCAAGAGCCATTCTGGCCGTGATCAAGGAACCCGACTGGGCCGCCGCTTCGATGACCAAAATCGCTTGCGACAAGCCGGAGATGAGCCGGTTACGGCGTGGGAAATTGGCCGCCTGTGGGGGCGTGCCGAGGCTGTATTGACTGACGATGGCACCGCGCTCGGCAATCTCGCTGGCCAAACGACGATGGCTGGCCGGATAGACGATATCAGCACCGCTGCCGACGACGGCAATGGTGGCACCACTGGCACGCAAAGCTGCTTGATGGGCCGCGCCATCAATACCGCTGGCCAGCCCGGAGGTGATGGTCAGGCCGGCATGGCTTAAGGCGGTGGCGAACTGTTCAGCATCGCGCCGCCCTTGCACACTGGCATGGCGACTGCCGACGACACCAATGCCGGCAGAACTGAGCAAGGCACGTTGGCCTTGAATATACAGTAGTAAGGGTGGGTCGGGGATGGCCAGTAAGGCCGGCGGGTAATCGGCATCGGCCAGGCTCATGATGCTGTGCCCGGGAGCATCGCACCAACGCTCGGTGCTGGCGGTCAGCGCCAGCAAAGCTGGCGATGGTGCTTGCTGCAGCGCCGCGGCCAGCTTGCTACCGACCACTTGCTCCAGCGATTCAAAGCGGGCCTCAAACAGCGCCGCTGGCAAGCCGAAGGTTTGAAGTAATTGACGCGCAGTCGCCGCGCCGACTCCCGGCGTTTGTTCCAGCTTCAACCAGAAAAAAAAATCCGGCAACACCGCCCGGCTCCTCGATAGGCTTACTGCGGCGATGCCGCGACGTCTCCTACTTTAACAAAATTCGTCACCTGCATGATCAAGCCATAAGAAATATGATCAAACACGCGGAAAATGAAGACATTGCCATAAACTTCATCGGGTAATTTGACGAGGCGATTATCATCGGTGTGATCCTTGATGGTTTCACCGTGACGATGCAAGCTCAATACCGTGCCCAGATCGACGCCATGTTCGCTGCCGCGGTTGATGGTGATGATTTGATTTTGCCCGGCCACCGACACGCCGCCGTACACACTCACCACACGCGCGCGCAAGTTGTCAGACGGCGGGTGCGGCACATAGCTGATGATAGGGGAAGGCGGCACGGGCAGCAAACGGTCGCCGGCCGACATTTCTTCTTTGGAACTGACCACGGTAAAGGTATGGACATCGCTTTGGACATCCTCAGCATCTTCGGCCGTGCGCGTGAGCTTGACGGTGCCGACGAACGCTGCTTCGTAGCCGATCACTTGGTCAGTGTCGGGATCTTTCAGCGCCACGCCGGGACGAAACACTTGAAATGAAGTGCCGCCATCCAATTCACCGCGTACATAAGCTTTCTCGCCTTGAGCCAAGCTGACGCGCCCTTCGACCGCGGCGATGATGCGTGGGGTGCGCGCCAAGGTCTCGCTTTCCACCACCACCGGCTGCGACAGGAAGGGTTCAATCACCGAGGCGGGAATCGAGGTGATGGCATTGACGCCCAAACCTTGCACGCGCGAGTGCGGGGTGAGTTTGACACTGACCGGTGCGCCACCGAGCTCGCCGCTGCCAGAACCGTTGGCCAAGCGCAAACGCTGATTGACGCGGTCAAAGTAGACGATCTGGCCTGGGTAAATCCAGTGAGGGTTACGAATATCGGCTTTGTTCATGCCCCACACTTGCGGCCAACACCAAGCATTGTTGAGAAAGGTGGAGGAAATACCCCACAAGGTGTCACCGGCAACGACGACATGCTTATCTGGTGCATCGACTAAAAAGCTACATTGACTGCCGCGCGCCACTGTTTGCGCCCGAGCAATACTCGCATCAGCCGGCGCAGCGGTGGAAATTTGCGTAGCAAAAGGAAGACCAGCAACGAGGATGGCGGCGATTGTGCTAAACTTTTTCATGAATATTTTCCGATGCGAGATGCTGCGAGACAGCAAATAGGGCAAACCTGCAGGCTAAGGCTTGCAAAAATTGCCAAATTGAATCAAATTCTGCCCATAAATCCTTGAACTAGCAAGAAAAACCACGCAATGGCCCACTCGGTTTGTTGTGAAATGTCTTATGTCTATATTAAATATCCTGCGTTACCCTGATCCTCGGCTGCATAAAATTGCTAAACCGATAACAGTCTTTGATAAACGGCTGCAACAGCTCATCGCCGATATGGCAGAAACCATGTACGACGCCCCAGGCGTAGGCTTGGCAGCGTCACAAGTTGATGTCCATGAGCAACTGGTCGTCATCGATATTTCAGAAAGCAATGATGCGCTGTTGGTAATGATCAACCCTGAAATCATCTGGGCCAGTCCAACGCTCTCCGTCTATGACGAAGGTTGCCTGTCGGTGCCGGGCGTGTATGACGGCGTCGAACGACCGTCGGAAGTGCGCGTGAAGGCACTTGATGCCCATGGTCAGCCGTTTGAATTGCAAGCCGATGGTTTGCTGGCGGTCTGTATTCAACACGAAATGGATCACTTGCTCGGCAAAGTTTTCGTCGAATACCTGTCACCACTCAAACGCACGCGCATCAAAACCAAGATGCTCAAAGAAGAACGCGAAGAGCAACGCAAAGCGCCGGGGCGTCGATGAAAGTCATTTTCGCCGGGACGCCTGAATTTGCAGCAACGGCACTGGCGGCTGTGCATGCGGCGGGGTTTGAGATTCCCTTGGTGCTCACGCAACCGGACCGGCCGGCCGGCCGCGGCATGCAGTTGCATGCCTCGGCGGTGAAACAATTTGCCGTGCGACACGGAATTCCTGTCGCCCAACCCAGCTCGCTGCGGCTGGACGGCAAGTATCCGCACGAAGCGGCAGCGGCCCACGAGTTGCTGCACGCCACTGAGCATGCGGTCATGGTGGTGGCAGCGTATGGCCTGATTTTACCGGCCTCGGTGCTGACGATCGCACCACGCGGTTGCCTCAATATTCATGGCTCCTTGTTGCCGCGCTGGCGGGGCGCAGCACCGATACACCGCGCCATTGAAGCCGGCGATACCGAAACCGGCATCACGATCATGCAAATGGATGAGGGACTCGATACCGGTGCCATGCTGCTCAAACAAGCCATTCCGATTACGGCCGACAGCACCACCGGTATGCTGCACGATCAGTTGGCGGCGCTCGGTGCGCGCATGATCGTCAGCGCGTTACAGCAACTTAAACAGGCACCATTGCTGGCGACGCCACAGCCGCTTGAGGGCGTTTGCTATGCTTCAAAAATCAGCAAAGAAGAGGCGGCTTTGGATTTCCACCAGCCAGCCGAAGTGCTGGCACGTAAAATTCGCGCCTTCTTTCCCTTCCCCGGTACCCACGCTCAGTGTGCCGGCAACAATATTAAAATTTGGGCTGCTGTCGCACTGCCAGGCGAGACCGGCAGCGCTTTAGCGGGACAAGTGCTGAGTGCGTCGGCACAAGAGGGCATACGCATCGCTTGCGGCAGCGGCATATTGCAATTGACAGAGTTACAAAAACCTGGGGGCAAACGCTTGCCGGCGGCAGAGTTTTTGCAGGGTTATCAACTCAGTCCGGGCATGCTGTTGAATCAAATTTAAATGTTCTTATAAACAAAAAAACGACACTTCGGTGTCGTTTTTTGTTATGCCATAATTGATTTTAGGAAAACTTGCCGATTTAACTGTTGATTGTAAGTAATTTCTTTTTGGATGATAAAAACTTGTTGTATTCTACGCCATAGAATCGGCCAGCCCGGCCTGTGTTGTGTATCAGTCATCCACTCTGAAAATACGAAAGTAAGCGCATGAAGAAATTAATTCCTATGGCTGTTGCAGCTATGATGCTGGCGGGATGCGCCACTCAATACAGCGAGACACCGCTTACCGGAAACTTTCCCACCACCACGCAAAACAAACTGCAAGCCTCTGCACACTGGCTGTTAATCGCCAAAGATGTGGCTACGCAAATCAAAGCCGGCACCGATAAAATCGGTGCCCCGGTGTATGTTACGCCACCGGCAGCGCACAGTAAGTTTACGCAGGTATTTTATGAACAGTTGATCACTTCCTTAGTCGAGCAAGGAGTGACGGTCCGCCGCACTCAAGACAGCACGGTACAAGTGGTCGATATCGATACGCAGTTGCTGGAATTCCGCAATGACCGCGATCAGAACCGTCAATTCACCAGCCTGACCATCATCGGCGTTGGTATTGCTGCATTACATGAACTGTCGACAACGGCCGCATTGGCTGTTGGTGGCTTGGCAGTGGCCGGTGCCAGTGACTGGCACAATTGGGTCAATCAGGAATATGCCAGCGGACGCACGCCACGCTACGAATTGATCGTCACCACCTCATTGATAAAAAATGCGCAGTATGTAGCACGTCGCACCGATGCGTATTACATCAGCGACGCCGATTCATCGCTGTATAAAAAAGACCGTGACTTCACATTCAAAATCGTAGGGAGCAAATAATCATGAAAAAGATTCTTCCGCTGTTGGCCTGCACCCTGATATTTTCCGGCTGTAGCAGTCTCGGTAGTTTTTCCTCCGGCAGCACGGTGACCACCAGTGCGACCGCCCTGAGCTGGAAGGAAGCCGAAACCAACGAATTCATTCCGACCAATCAACGCGCGGCGCTGGCCTTGATTCGCGCGGCTGGCAGTGAAATCGACAAAACCCGGCCGCTGATCGTCGCAACCTTGGTCAATATCAACGCGCTGGAAGAATCCTCGACTTTCGGCCGTATCGTTGCGGAACAAGTCTCAGGGCAATTTTCTCACGCCGGCTATCAAATGGTAGAGATGAAGTTTCGTGACAAAGTGTTCATGAAACAAAATGTCGGCGAATTACTGCTGACGCGTGAAATCCGCGAAGTTGCTCAAGATCACAGCGCCCAAGCGGTGATCGTCGGCACCTATGCGGAAAGTGAAAAGCTGGTGTTTGTAAACTTGAAACTGATCCGCCCCGGCGATAACATCGTCTTGAGTACCTACGATTACGCCGTGCCTATGGATAGGACCGTCAAGTCTTTGTTGGGCCGCCGTTAATCGGCTGCAGGATCAGAACAAGCCATGCCTGAGAGTATTAGCTCTCAAGCATGGCTTTTTTGTTGTGCCGCCTTGCTGATAGCCAATACTGCCGGATGGGTCAGCTTACGCTGTACCGAAATGGCGTAAAACTGTTCGCGTATCTGTTCAGTTTGGCCGATCAATTCCACCGCGTACTGGCGCATGATGATGTCGGCGATCATGCTGGGGGCCGCAAACATGCCGGCCCCGGCTTGGCCGAAAGCGCTCATAAGGGCACTGTCATCGAATTCACCGGCTATGCGCGGGTGCAAACCCTGTTCGTCAAACCATTGCAATAGGCGCGCACGCATAGCGGCATCTTCTCCTGGCAACAGAAAGGGCGCAGCGTCCAAGCATTGTGGAAAAGCCAAGTCACCGTGACCGCGCACGGCTGCGGTGGCAAAAAAACTCACGCCCGATTCGGCCAGCAAGTGGCTGTAACCGCGTAAGGTAACATGGGCTGGCAAGGCACTGTCAGACAGCACGACATCGAGTTTGTGCATGCCTAATTCAGCCAGCAAGCTTTCCAACTTACCCTCACGACAGTTGATTCTCAAGGTTTGTGGCAACTTCAAGGCCGGTTCCAGCAATTGGTAGGCCACGGTTTTCGGTAAGGCATCGGAGACGCCGACGCGCAGTTGTACCGTGCGCTCGGTCGGACGGTGATGCAGTACTTCTTCCAGCTCTTGACCCAGTGCAAAAATATCTTCGGCATAACTGAGGACTAAACGGCCCGCTTCGGTCAATTCCAGATTGCGGCCCAGTTTGCGAAACAAGGCTTCGCCTTGTACGGCTTCAAATAAGCTGAGTTGACCGCTGATGGTTTGCGGGGTCAGGTGCAATTGCTCACTGGCACGAGCGATGCTACCTGCTTTGGCAACCATCCAGAAATAGTACAAATGCTTATAGTTCAAGCCGGACATAGTGGAGACCCATCGGTTTTTACGAAGTATTATTCAATTATATTCGACTTTTATTTCAAACCACTTACTCCTACACTGTGCCTACCTTCTGTTGAGAGGGTGAAGCGCGGATATAGAGACTCCGTGTCTTCAATATTTCAGGAGAAAAGCATGCGAATTTCCAGTCGTTCCCCTGCACAGGGTGTGCAAACCGTTGATTTTACCGACAGTAGCGCCAGCGCCAGCCATAAGGTTTTGCGCAATACCTACATGTTGCTATCAATCACTTTATTATTTTCCGCCATGACGGCCGCTGCCACGATCGCCTTCGCGATTCCGGGTCCGGGCATGATCTTGACCTTGGTCGGCTACTTCGGTCTGTTGTTCGCCACCACCAAATTGCGTAACAGCGCTTGGGGCATCGGTGCCGTCTTCGCCTTGACCGGTTTCATGGGCTATTCGCTCGGTCCTATCCTGACGCGTTATTTGGGTATGCCGGGCGGTACAGGTATCGTGATGACGGCGATGGCGATGACTGGCTTGATTTTCTTCGGTTTGTCGGCCTACGTGCTGATCAGCAAACGTGATTTCAGCTTTATCGGCGGCTTTTTGATGATCGGTATGATCGTCGCCTTGGTCGCCAGTCTGGGCGCGATTTTCTTCCAAATCCCCGCCTTGTCGCTGACGATCTCGGCCGTGATGGTATTGCTGATGTCAGGTATGATTTTGTTTGAAACCAGCAACATCATCAATGGTGGCGAAACCAATTACATCATGGCGACCGTCAGTCTGTATGTGACAATTTTCAATCTGTTCACCAGCCTGCTGCAGTTGCTTGGCTTCGTAGAAAGAGACTGATTCATGTTGCATTCCATCGCACAGCCCTGGATGTGGGCTGTTTTTATCGCCTTTGTGCTCGGCATGTTGGCCATCGACGTGTTGGCACTGGGCGGCTCGCGCGCCCACAAGGTCAGTATCCGCGAAGCCGCTGCTTGGTCGCTGGTTTGGGTCAGTCTGGCCTTGTTGTTTGACCTCGGTTTATGGCTGTATCTGTCGGAAACCGTGGGCCGTGAATTTGCCAGCATCAAAGCGATGGAATTTTTGACCGGTTATGTGATTGAAAAATCGCTGTCGATCGACAATGTATTCGTGTTTCTGCTGATCTTCGGCCATTTTTCTGTCCCCGTGCAATATCAGCGTAAGGTCTTGCTGTACGGCGTGGTCGGTGCCATCGTCATGCGCATCATCATGATTCTCGCTGGCAGTTGGGTGGTCACGCAATTTGCTTGGGTCTTGTATCTGTTCGGTATATTCCTCGTCATCACCGGCTTTCGTATGCTGGTCTCGGCCGAGCACAAGCCTGATCTCGAAGCCAATCCGGTTTTGCGTCTGGCAAAAAAATTACTACCGTTCACCAAAGAGTTTCATGAAGAAAAGTTCAGCGTCAAAATCAATGGCAAGCGTTTTTTCACGCCACTGTTGTTGGTGTTACTGCTCATTGAAGTCTCGGATGTGGTCTTTGCAGTCGATTCGATTCCGGCTATTTTTGCGGTGACGACCGACCCTTTCATCGTCTTCACTTCGAATATTTTTGCCATCATGGGTTTGCGCGCTTTGTATTTCCTGCTGGCCGACATGGCAGACCGCTTCCATTTGCTGAAATTCGGCTTGGCTTTCGTACTCATGTTCGTCGGTATCAAGATGCTTATCGTTGAACAAATGCATATCCCGACCAATATTTCTTTGTTAGTCATCGGCATCATACTCGGTGGCTCTATCTTGGCCAGTCTGTTTGCCACTCGCGGCGGCAAACACTGATCATTCGCTTGGTTTCAGTTCCCTTTGGGCCTATCTCTGGCAATAGAGATAGGCTCTTTTTTCGTCAGCGGCCAGGCGCTTGCCGCATATCGATCTAACCACAATGTATAAGGGAAATACGGCCAAAGCTCGCAGCCGACGACCCAAGCCCTTGATTTGACGTATAATTTACGCCTGATTGCGCCGATTTGAGATTCAGATTGCGGGCGCCTTATAAATGCTGCTAAAAGGATGTTGCCCGATCCGCCAGTATGCATGAGCCGATCGGGTTTTTTGTTATTAGGATTGCTATTAGTCGTGCGGCGCGACTGGCCATCCTTGTTCAAGCGAGTGTAGATCATGATCAAAATTGCCAATGCCACCGAAACCCGTTTGCGCAAGATTTTGCAAGAACGCATACTGATCCTCGATGGCGCGATGGGCACCATGATACAGCGCTACCATTTGAGCGAAGCCGACTACCGCGGCGAGCGTTTCAAAGACTATGCCGTGACGGGCAAAGAATTATTCGTCAAAGGGAATAATGAACTGCTGACGCTGACACAACCGCAGATTATTCAAGAAATCCACGAACAATACCTGGCCGCCGGTGCCGATCTGATCGAAACCAATACCTTCGGTGCCACTACGGTGGCGCAGGATGATTATCATATGCCGCAGTTGGCCTATGAAATGAATCTGCAAGCGGCGCGCATCGCGCGCGCGGCTTGTGACAAATACAGCAGTGCCGATAAACCGCGCTTCGTCGCCGGCGCACTCGGACCGACGCCGAAAACGGCATCGATTTCACCGGACGTCAACGACCCGGCGGCACGCAATGTCAGCTTCGATCAACTCGTCGCGGCCTATCTGGAACAAACCCGCGCACTGGTCGAGGGTGGTGCCGATGTATTATTGGTGGAAACCGTGTTCGACACGCTCAACTGTAAAGCCGCCTTGTTTGCGATCGATGCGTTTTTCGAAGAGAGTGGCCAGACTTTGCCGATCATGATTTCCGGTACCGTCACCGATGCCTCGGGACGTATTTTGTCGGGCCAAACGGTGCCGGCATTTTGGAATTCTGTACGGCATGCCAAGCCGCTGACTATCGGTTTGAATTGCGCCCTCGGTGCTGCCTTGATGCGGCCGTACGCACAAGAACTCTCGAGCATCGCCGACACCTTTGTGTGTATTTATCCCAATGCCGGTTTGCCCAATCCGATGAGCGATACCGGTTTCGATGAATTGCCGGCCGATACCTCGGCCTTGTTGCTCGAGTTTGCCCAAGCCGGTTTCATCAATATTGCCGGCGGCTGCTGCGGTACCACACCTGCGCACATCGAAGCCATCGCCAATCTGTTGCAAACGCAAAGCCCACGGACTTTGCCGAGCGTTGCGCCGGCCTTGCGTTTGTCGGGCCTGGAACCGTTTACGGTCGATCAAAGTTCTTTGTTCGTCAATGTCGGTGAACGTACCAATGTCACCGGTTCGAAAGCGTTCGCGCGGCTGATTCTCAACGAACAATATGATGAGGCTTTGGCGGTGGCGCGTCAGCAGGTCGAAAACGGTGCCCAAGTTATCGATATCAATATGGATGAGGCGATGCTCGATTCGCTCGCCGCGATGACGCGCTTTCTGCATTTGATCGCTTCCGAACCCGATATCGCACGCGTGCCGCTGATGATCGATTCCTCAAAGTGGAGCGTGATCGAAGCCGGTCTCAAATGCGTTCAGGGTAAGGCCATCGTCAACTCGATTTCGATGAAGGAAGGCGAAGCTGAGTTTTTGCGTCAAGCGCGCTTATGCAAACGCTACGGTGCCGCGGTGATTGTGATGGCCTTCGATGAACAAGGTCAGGCTGATACCTATCAACGCAAAATCGAGATTTGTGCCCGCGCTTATCATTTGCTCATCGATAGCCTCGATTTTGATCCGCAGGATATTATTTTCGATCCGAATATTTTCGCGGTGGCGACTGGTATCGAAGAACATAATAATTACGCCGTCGATTTCATCGAGGCGACGCGCTGGATTCGGCATAATCTGCCAGGCGCAAAAATCAGCGGTGGTGTGTCGAATGTCAGCTTTTCGTTCCGCGGCAATGACCCGGCGCGCGAAGCAATCCATACGGTGTTTCTCTACCATGCGATTCAGGCCGGCATGACCATGGGCATCGTCAATGCCGGTATGGTCGGGGTCTACAGCGAACTGAGCGCGGAACTGCGCGAGCGGGTCGAAGATGTGGTGCTGAACCGCCGCGACGACGCCACCGAGCGCATGATAGAAATTGCCGCCACCTTGAAAGCCGGCGGAAAAAAAGAAGAAGCGACGCTGGAATGGCGCGGCGAGCCAGTCGGCAAACGTTTGGCGCATGCGATGGTGCATGGCATCACGACGTGGATTGTCGAGGATACCGAAGAAGCGCGCCAAGAAATCATGGGGCAGGGCGGTCGGCCGATACAGGTGATCGAAGGTCCGCTGATGGATGGCATGAATATCGTCGGTGATCTGTTCGGACAGGGCAAGATGTTTCTGCCGCAGGTGGTGAAATCAGCGCGTGTGATGAAGCAGGCGGTGGCCCATCTGGTGCCGTTCATCGAAGAAGAAAAACGCCGCAGTGGTGATACCAAGGCCAAGGGTAAGATCGTCATCGCCACGGTCAAGGGTGATGTGCATGATATCGGTAAGAATATCGTCACGGTGGTGTTGCAGTGTAATAATTTTGAAGTCGTGAATATGGGTGTGATGGTGCCGTGCTCGGAAATTCTGGCGCGCGCCAAGGCGGAAAATGCCGACATCATCGGCTTGTCGGGGCTGATCACGCCGTCGCTGGAAGAAATGGCTTACGTCGCCAAAGAAATGCAACGCGATCCGCATTTCCGCATGCTGAAAATTCCTTTGTTGATCGGCGGTGCCACTACCAGCCGCGCGCATACTGCGGTGAAAATCGCACCGAATTACGAAGGTCCGGTGGTGTATGTGGCCGATGCCTCGCGCTCGGTATCGGTGGCACAGTCACTGCTCACGCCGGAAAGCCGCGATCAATATATCGCTGATCTGGGTAGCGATTACGAACGCATCCGCGTCGCCCATGCGAATAAAAAAACCACGCCGCTGCTGACCCTGGCACAGGCGCGCGCCAACAAAATGCAGTTACGCTTCGATGGCGATGCGACACCGGTCAAACCGAAATTCATCGGCCGCCGTTTGTTTAAAAATGTCGACCTCGGCGTGATCGCCCAGTACATCGACTGGGGTCCGTTCTTTCAAACTTGGGATTTGGCCGGGCCTTATCCAGCCATTCTCACTGATGAAGTGGTCGGTGAGGCTGCCAGCAAGGTATTTGCCGAAGCTCAGGTGATGCTGGCAAAAATCATCGCCGGGCGCTGGCTGACGGCAAATGGCGTGATCAGCTTGCTGCCAGCCAATACCGTCAATGAGGATGACATCGAGATTTATACCGATGACAGCCGCAGCCAAGTTGCCCTGACCTATTACGGCCTGCGCCAGCAAACCGAGAAACCGATCATCGATGGCGTGGCACGGCCGAATCAGTGCTTGTCTGACTTCATTGCGCCGAAAGCTAGCGGCATTGCCGACTATATAGGCATGTTCGCGGTCACGGCCGGTCTGGGCATAGAAAAGTATGAACAGCGTTTCGAAGCGGCGCACGATGATTACAGCAGTATCATGCTCAAATCACTGGCCGATCGCCTCGCGGAAGCCTTTGCCGAATACTTGCACCAACGAGTGCGTCAGGATTTGTGGGGGTATGACGCGGCAGAAACACTGGGCAACAGTGAATTGATTGCCGAAGCCTACCGCGGTATTCGCCCGGCCCCAGGCTACCCGGCGTGTCCTGAGCATACGGTGAAAACTGCTATGTTTGCGCAAATGCAATGTTCCGATATTGATATGCAGATTACCGAGTCGTGGGCCATGATTCCTGGTGCTGCCGTATCGGGTTTTTATTTTGCGCACCCGCAGTCGAAATATTTCAGCGTCGGTAAAATCGGTGCCGATCAAGTCAGCGATATGGCGCGTCGCCGCGACGTGAGTAAAGAGGAGGTCGAGCGCTGGCTGGCACCGAATTTGTAAGGCATTTTCTGCGGTGAAACTTGCCTGGTAACCATGTTGTCGGGCGAGTCTTTTTTTCTAGTTTTTTGCACAATAATGGGTCGCTGGCGCGAAAAAAATTCGCTTTTTCAGTTGTAAAATGCTAAACATAATAGTTAGCTATTTTTCATCTTAACGGCGACCTCATGACTGATATTTCCACACTGTTCATCGAACCGGCGGAATTGAAGATAGGAATGTTTATCTATCTCGATATCAGTTGGCTCGAGCACCCGTTTCCATCTAGTAACTTTAAAATCAGCAACGCCGAGCAAATTGCCACGATTCGCAGTCTTGGCCTGACGCGCCTGCGTTATGCGCCGGCCAAAAGCAGTGTGACAGTAGAGCCAGCCATGGTCAGCTTGCCAGCGGTCGTGCCGAAGGCCGCCAATCCGCCCAGCGCCGTCCAATTGGCCGCACAACAGCGCCGTACGCTGCTGGCGGAGCAAGCGGCCAGCTTACAAGTGTGCGAACGGCAATTCAGCCACGCCGCCTCGGGCTTTCGACAAGTCAGCGATCAAGTCCACGCTCAACCGGAACACGCCAAGCAAGCCGCGGAGCAACTGATACAGGGATTTCTGGCACAGTTACTCAACGAGGATGAGGCAGCAATTCGCGTCTTGTCGGAAAAAGGCGGCGAAAAAAATTCTCTACACGCCATCAATGTCACGGTGATTTCCCTCTTGCTGGGAAAGACTTTAGGCTTGTCAAAAAGTGAAATGTTTGATCTCGGCATAGGTGCCATGCTGCATGACATCGGTAAAATTGACTTGCCCGACCGCTTACGCTGGTTCGATGAGCACTTCAGTTCAGCGGAAAAACAACTCTACCGCACCCACGTAGTGCAAGGTGTGAATTTGGCGCGCAAGATGCAACTGCCACCGAATGTGGTGCTGCTGATCGCCCAACACCATGAACATGTCGATGCCAGCGGTTATCCAGCCGGTGTCAGCGGCGAAAAGATGGTGCCGCTGAGCCGGATTGTTTCCTTGGTTAACCACTACGATAATTTGTGCAATCCGACCAATCCGGCGCTGGCGGTCACTCCGCACGAAGCCTTGGCGCAGATTTTCGCCCAGCATAAGACGCGTTTTGATCTGCCCATGCTCACGGCATTCATACGCATGATGGGGGTCTACCCACCTGGCTCCTTGGTGCAACTTACAGATGAGCGCTATGCGATGGTGATGTCGGTGAATGCCACCCGACCGCTCAAGCCGGTGGTAATCGTGCATGACCCGGCCGTACCGCGCGAGGATGCCTTGCTGATGTATTTGGAACGCGAACCGCAGTTGGGGATACGACGCAGCCTGAAACCGTTGCAATTACCGCGAGCCGCTTACGATTATTTATCGCCGCGCAAGCGCTTGTGCTATTTTTTCGAACGCGGTGTCGATGCCGGCAGCCTGACGCTGCTCGAAGGCGGGGTATGAACTCACACCCATTACAAGCCTTGATCGAGGGTATGCTCGAAGCTGTGCTGTTGGTCGATACCGAACAACTGCGGGTGGTATCGGCCAACCGCGCAGCGCATCAGTTGCTGCAACAAGATAGCGCGAGCCTGATCGGCAGCGCCATCGTCGATTTGGCGGCGGCCCCGGAAGATGTGTTTTTTTGGGAAGAAGTGCGGGCCGGGCTGTCGCACGATATTTATTCGGAAACCGTGTTGCGCGCTGCCAATAACGTGATCTTACAGGTCGAACGGCGCGTCAGCCTGGTGCAGATCGGTAGCGACCATCCGGTGTTCGTGGTGGCGATCCGCGATCAGAGCGGCCAACACAAGGTAGAAAACGAACTGGAAATGCTGATCGCCGAATTACGGGCGACGCTGGAATCAACCGCTGACGGCATCCTCGTGACCACACTCGACGGCAGCATACGCAGCTATAACCATTTGTTCGCCGAACTGTGGGGCTTGCCCGATCATTTGATGACGCAACGCGATGATGCCGGCATCTATGCTTGGATGGATCGCTGCCTCATCGACCAAGTCCATTACACCGAGCGCCTGGAAATGATCTTGCGTTCGCCCTTGGTAGAAACCACCGATATGCTGGTGCTGCAATCGGGAACCATACTCGAACGGGTGAGCATGCCGCATATGGCACGCGGACGCCCGATCGGCCGGGTTTTTTCGTATCGTGACATCACCCGTCGGCTCACCGATGAGGCGCGCTTGCAGTTGGCAGCCAAGGTGTTCGAGGCCAGTACCGATGCGATTTTCATCACCGATGCCGATCAACACATCGTTACTACCAACCCCAGTTTTGCAAAAATTTCCGGTTATGCGGAAAGCGATGTGCAAGGAAAAACCCCGAGAACTTTCTTTGTCGATGCCAACAACGCCGATCTGATCACACAGATGCTGCAGCAATTGGAATGCGCCGGGCATTGGGAAGGCGAACTATGGAACCACCGCCAAGATGGCCAAGCTTATCTGAGCATGGTCACGCTGGTGCGGGTCGTCGATGAAGCAGGAAATACGCTGCATTACATCGGCTTTCTTAAGGATAGAACGGAAAATCACACCGCCAGCCAACGCATCAAAGAACTGGCTTTTTCCGATGTGCTGACCGGCTTACCGAACCGCTTATTGCTGAGCGAACGAATCCAACAAGCGATCTCCCTTGCCAGCCGTAAGAATGCGTGTTTTGCTTTGTTGTTTCTCGATCTCGATCATTTCAAGCAAATCAATGATTCGCTCGGCCATCCCTTCGGTGACCGCGTGCTGCTGGAAGTGAGCGAACGGCTGAAACGCTGCATACGTGTGGTCGATACCGCCGCCCGTCTCGGTGGCGATGAATTTGTGCTGTTGCTGCATGAAGCCAATGCCGAGGGTGCCGAAATCTGTGCCAAACGTGTGCTGGCAGCCTTGGGCCAAGCGATTACCCTCGATGGCATGCAGTTCACCATCACCGCCAGCATAGGCGTGGCCTTGTATCCTGAGGATGGTAGCAATATGGCTGATCTGATTAAAAACGCTGACAGCGCGATGTACCATACCAAGGAGCACGGCCGGGCCGACTTCCGTTTTTATCAACGGCAGATGAATGTCGGTCTGCTGTCGCGCATGAAGCTCGATCAAGCGATGCGTGGGGCGCTGGAAAACCAACTGTTTCGCTTGCATTACCAAGCCCAGGTCGATCTGGCGAGCGGAAAAATTTTCGGTGTCGAGGCGCTGTTGCGCTGGCATGATAAAGAACTCGGCGAGATCAGTCCGGCGCGCTTCATCCCCATCGCCGAAGAATCGGGGCTCATTGTTCCTATCGGTAAATGGGTCATGCAGACGGCTCTGCGCCAAGCCGCCGCATGGCAGCGCGCCGGCTACCATCTGCGGGTCGGCTTCAATGTCTCAGCGCTGCAATTCCAACAAAGTAATTTCGTCGACAGTGTTGCCAGCGCCTTGATCGAACATCAAGTTACGGCGGCGGCGATAGAACTGGAATTGACTGAATCAGTGCTCATTCGTGATGCCGAAGAAACTCTGAAAAAGTTGGAAGCACTGGCCGCACTCGGGGTTAAACTGGCTATCGACGACTTCGGTACAGGCTATTCGAGTCTCAGCTATCTGAAGCGCTTTCCGATTCACAAGCTCAAAATCGATCGCTCCTTTGTCAATGATTTAGCCACCGATGAAAACGATATGGCCATCGTCACGGCCATCGTGCATCTGGCACATGCACTGAAATTGCAGGTGATCGCCGAAGGAGTGGAAACGGAGGAGCAGAAATCTTCCTTGTGCGCCGTGCAGTGCGACGAGATGCAAGGGTATTTGTTTGCTGCAGCCCTGCCGGCTGAACAGTTTACCGCGCGCTTTCTCACTGTGCAGCAGCCGAACGAGCTGCATTGAGCGGCAGCTTGCGATCAGGATTTGGCTGGCCAGTTGCGACTGAGTTCTTGAATATCGGTCAGTTGTTCTACCGTCAGATCGGCGCTGACCAAATCGCGACTGTCGATCGATTTTCTACCGACATTCATGCTCGCTTGGATTAATAATCCGTAAGCCTGAAACACATCTTTGCGCACCCCACTGCCGTAAAGATAATGGCGGCCCAACTGAAATTGGGCGGCAGCGGAATTCTGCTCGGCTGCCAGCGCCCACCATTGCACTGCTTGCACATCGTCTTTTGGCACCCCATGACCGTCGCAGTACAACATCCCGAGATGGTATTGGGCCGCCGAGTTACCGTGCGCGGCCGCGGCTTGGTACCAAGAACGCGCTTGCGCGTAGTCTTGTGGCACATGGCGCCCGGCTTCGTACAAGGTCCCGAGCACCAACTGTGCCGGAGAAAAATCATGTTGTGCCGCTGCGGTCAGCAAGTTCAGCGCATAGGCATCATCGCTCGCTTCCAGTTCTCCGCTCAAATACAGCAAACCGAGGTTGGTAGCCGCACCCGGATGTCCCTGCTCGGCAGCGCGGGCAAACCATAACTGCGCTTGGCCGAGATCTGGATAACCGAAGTCGCCGTTGAGATAGGCCAGCGCCAAGGTATTCTGCGCTTGCCGGTCACCGAGTAAAGCCCAACGTTGTACCTCATTGTCATCATCATCAAAGTCATCATCACCGAGGGCGCTGGCACATGATGCCAGAATGCCGAGGGCTAAAAACAGATGGCGCAATTTTTTCATCATTTTCTTTCACGGCATGTGAGGTAAATTGATGGTACGTTCAAATTAAAGAAAAACATATTTCCTTATTGCGTAAAAAGGTAACGAAATGTTAGCCTGATGCTTACTTACTCACGTACTCACTCACTTTCTGCCGTCATCGCCGCGCCAATGACAGTGTAACTCTCATCTCCGCCGAAAAGGATTTTGCTGTGACTCTCGCTGCTCCCAAGAAATTACGCATAGGCCTGATTGCCAACCGGCGTCATCAAGAGGCTGGAAATTCTGCCCTGGTACAGCTCTGTCGCGCTGCCGCCGGTGCCATTTCTTGGCTACAGCCGGAATTCGTGGTGATCGGACGTACCCTCGATGCCCTCAGCAACCATGGGCTGATCAGTTCTGACATGCAGATCGAACGCTTTCCCTACGGGCGCGATGGCGGCTTGATGAAGCTGGTCGCGCGGGTAGTCGACGATGATCCGGTACGCGCCGTCGACGCCGTGATCTACCTCATCGATCCGGTCGACCCTTCATCGATTTTTCCGGAAGCGGTAGCACTGAAACGGCAATGCGTGATTCATAAAAAGCCGTTTCTCGCCACCTTGGCCGGTGCGCGTGAATGGCTGGAATTGGAAGCTTGCGCACTTGGTGCGCCGGCTGATCTCAGCCTGGCGCAGAGCTTTGATTTCGCCCACGAAGGTTTGGCACTGATCGCCCATGATGCCATGAAAGAGAAAATACTGTTTTTAGCGGAAAAACATTTCACCCTGCTCGATCAATTTTCCCATCGCTATGCCACCGGTACCACCGGCGGGCTGCTCAATGAATTAGCGCAAAAAATTAAGGGTCAAGAAGCCGGGCGCAATTGGGTGCATGCGTTTCGCTCCGGTCCGCTGGGTGGCGATGCCCAGATTGCCGAGTTAGTGTTGGAACGGAAAATCCGCCGTATTTTGTTTTTGGAAGACCCGCATGTCGCGCGCCAACATGAAGCCGATATCCAGCTACTCGAGCGCGCCGCCCGTACCGTCACCGATTTTTCTCAGGTCGTCAGCGAAGCCGAGGAAGCCGACCGTTGGCTCAGCGGTTTGGCGCTGCGCGCACGCCCTCATCTGCCGCGGCAACCGGCATGACGCGCCAGTATTCCGATATGAACCAGCATGATGCGCTCTATAAGGTCGCGCGCAGCTATCCCGGCGGTTTGGAAGCCTTGGCCACAAAACTCGGTATTTCGGCCAATGTACTGCGGAATAAGCTGGCACCGGGGATTGAATCGCATTACCCCTCGTTTGAAGAATTTTCGCAAATCATCGAGCTGTGCCAAGCGGCCGGTGTCAAAGATGCTCATTTACCCTTGCATGCCCTGTTAGGGCGGCACGGCTTGGCAGCGTTTGTGGTGCCGGAACCGGGCACCGTGAGTGAAGATGACCTGTCGCAGACGGTGTGCCGGGTCATGAGTCGGGTCGGCAACGTCGCCGCAGCGGTGTCGACATCGCTGCTCGACGGTGTCATCACCGATGTCGAGGCTGATCTGATCGAACGCGAATTCCAAGCCGCCTTGACGGTGCTGGGTGAATGGCGTGCCCGGCTACGCGCGCATCATAAAGCACGTGACTAATGCTACCTGTACAGCGGTGAGCAGACTGATTTACAATGCGCAATCTTGTCGATGCCTACAGTCCCATGTCCCAACTTCCTGTCGATTCACGGCCGCGGCCGCACTCTCTGAGTGATTTGTTTTTTTCTTTCACCCTGCTGGCCTTACAAGGCTTCGGCGGGGTGTTGGCGATCGTGCAGCGCGAACTAATTGACCGAAAGCAATGGCTGACGACAGAAGAGTTTGTCGAAGACTGGGCGGTCGCACAGATTTTGCCTGGCCCCAACGTGATCAATCTGTCTATGATGGTTGGCAACCGCTATTTCGGTTTGGCCGGCGCACTCACCGCGCTGGCCGGATTGCTGACGGTGCCGCTGATTTTGGTCCTGCTGCTGGCGATGGTCTACGCCCACTGGGCCGACCATCCGGGCGTGGCCGGCGCTTTGCGCGGCATGAGTGCGGTAACGGCCGGCCTGATCTTTGCAAGTGGCTTGAAATTGCTGCCGGCGCTGAAACGACATCCTTTGGGCCAGCGTTTCGCACTGTGCATCAGCGCCTTTTGTTTTGTCTGCATCGCCTTGCTGCGCTTGCCGCTGGTGTATGTGTTATTGGTGCTCGGCCCCTTGGTCTGGTTTTTAGTGTATCGAAAGCTGGACCGATGAGTGATACCGCACAACATTTGCTGCAACTGAACTTGCACTGGGCCGACTGGGTCGATCTGTGGCTGCATTATCTGATGCTATCCTTACTTTCGGTCGGCGGGGCGGTCTCGACCTTGCCCGATATGCATCGCTATTTGGTCGATCAACAGCACTGGCTCAGCGATGCGCAATTCAATGCCTCGGTCGCCATTGCTCAAGCTGCCCCAGGCCCGAACGTACTGTTCGTCGCCCTGATGGGTTGGCATGTCGGCCTCAACAACGGCAGCATGTGGGTCGGTTTGTTCGGCACCCTGGTCACTATGAGCGGAATTCTGCTGCCCAGCGCCACCCTGACGTTTTTAACTGCTCGTTGGGGCCATGCCAACCGAGAGCTGAAAATCGTGCGCAGCTTCAAACTCGGCATGGCACCGATTGTGATCGGTCTCTTGCTCTCGACCGGCTTCATCATGGCTAACTCACACAATCAACCGCATTTCAATCTGCCGCTGTGCTTGCTGGCAGCCTTATGCGCACTGGTGGTCTGGCGCACGCGCACCCATTTGCTGTGGCTGTTAGCGCTCGGTGCCGTGCTCGGCTGGAGCGGCATCGTCTGAGTTCAGACTGACTTACTCAAACAAAGCCGAGCGTACGGCTACTGACATTGAAATTCACCAAATTCGGCAACAGTGTCAGCAAGTCGGTGTCGGAGACCCCCATCCATTTCGCCAGCGTAGCCGCATATTGATCGACTGAGGTGGTCGGTAATAATCGTCCTTGGCCGACGTCATCGGGGCCGTTCGAGGCGATCACCGGTGCGGTGCCGTAATAACGCTGGCCATTCACCGCGCCACCCAAGACAAAATGCATGCTGCCCCAACCGTGATCGGAACCGTCATTGTTACCACTCAAGGTACGACCGAAATCAGATGCGGTGAAACTGGTCACCTGTGAGGCCACGTTGAGTTCGACCGTGGCGGCATAAAAGGCCGCCATGGCATCGGCGACGCCGGTCATGAGGGTAGGATGCACGGTGGTCAAACCATCATGGGTATCGAAACCACCCATGGAAACAAAGAATACCTGTCGCTTGGCACCCAAGGTACTGGCGCTGGAAATCATGCGAGCGACCAGCTTCAATTGGTCACCGAGATTGTTTTTCAGCGGAAACGTGGTTTTGAGTGCCGGTGCCGTACTCAATGCCGTCGTCAAAATTCCATTGGCATCGATGGCGCGTTTGCTGATGCGACTATATTCGTTTTCCAGCATGTGGCTGCGACTCTGCGTCACCAAGGCCTGTAGGGCGCTGGAACAGGCGGCCGAACCGAACAGTGATGATTGCAAACCGGCCAAGGGCACCGAACCGCTGGTCGAGACTTGGTATTGCACGGCGGTGTTACCGGACAGAAAGACCGCATTGCCCGAGACATTGATGCAGGTAAAGGTTGATTGGGTATTGCCAGACTGAAACAAATCGCCGATACGACCGCCCCAACCGGCACTCGCGCCTTCCGGCGAGGAAGATTGCCAAACCGATTGCTGATCATTATGCGAAAACAATTTCGGTGGCAAAGGCACGTTTTTATTGGTGTACTGCAGTTTGCTCGTCGGTGTGATCAGGGTGCCGACGTTGAGCAAGACCGCCATCTGGCCATTGTTAAAGGCCGGCAGCAGTGGCGCGAGTTCCGGTGCCAGGGCATACTGGTGCGCAAAGCCGGCGCTGTCACGCGGATCGCTGATCGGTTTGAGTACCGTACCGGTCAGGGCATCATGCGTATAGGCTAAAGTCGGACGCAAATTGTAATAGGCATTGTAAGCACTGGTATCGTAAGGAACCAAGGTATTGCCGTAATCGTTGCCGCCGTACAAAAACACGCAGACGATGGCTTTGTAATCGGTGGCACCAGCCGCAGCTGCCTCGGCAATCGCCGCCAAGTTGATGGCCCAAGGGGTGGCCACGCCAGCTACCGATAAACTGGCGGCACGTTGTAAGAAAGCGCGCCGCGAAGCGTTGCTGTGTTTGTCCATCATACAGTTTCCTTCTCTTTATACCGACGATCAAGTCGGAAAATTACTTGAGCACAATGAATTCCGGTGCCGCCAACACCAAAGTGAGTGCCGCGTAGATGCGATTGCTGCGCTTGGCATCGGTGCCACTGGCCAATGTGCTGACAGCAGTGACCAGCGCGGCCAGGGTGGCAGCACTGAGTTGCCCGGCCGCTAACACGAGATTGATTTCGGCCAGCAAGGCGGCCGGTGTATCCGCCAGCGGCAGCAAACTGCTGTAGTCCGGCACCAGATCGCTGTTACCCAGGCTGACCAAACGCTGCATGTAATTGACATAGCCGATGACCGTCGATTCATTGGTAATTTGAAATTCCGGTGCGACCAAGCTGGCTGTAGCGATGGCGCTGTTGGGCGGCACATAGCCGGGACGAAAAAAATTGAATACGCTGGAAGAGCGTAAGGGACTCTGACCAAGCCGACTGGCTGGGTCACTGGTGTTGCCAACGGCCCAAGTATCGCTGACGGACTTGAGCGCATACGCGCGCGCCCATGCCAGCAAACGCAAAATCGGTTCGCGCAGCTTACCAAATTGCGGATTACTGAGATTACTGCTGTTGCGCGCCTCATCGTCGAGCAGCAAAGCTTTGACTACGGCCGCCAAGTTGCCTTTCACGCCACTGCCATCATTGAGAAACACGGCCGTCACCCGTCCGACATAGGCGGCCGATGGATTGCTGGTAACCAAGCGTTGAATCAATTGACGACTGATGAACGGTGCCACATTCGGATGGGCAAACAAGATGTCGAGGGCGGCGCTTAAACTTTGGGCACCGTTCAAGCCGGCCGGCACGGTGCTGCCGAGAAAAGTTGATGCCGCCGTCTCGTGACGGCTGGCAACTTGGCTCATCGGCCGTTTCAAGAAATCCGGGGTATCGGTCTTGCTCAGGCTTAAATCAAAGTCCCAGCCGGTAAAAATCCGCGCCAAACCGGTGATATCGGTCAGCGTATAGGTTTCCTGCTGTACGCCATTCGCCAGCACAGGCGTGCCATCCAGATTGAGCTTGAGTAAGCCTATCGAAAACAATTGCATGATTTCGCGCGCGTAATTCTCATCCGGCAGCGCGCCAGTGCTCGCATTATATTTACTATTGCCGCGGAAAGTCAGGTATTGGCCCATGGCCGTGCTGGTCGAGACGGCTTCAAGCAATTGTCGATAATTACCGAAGGCATAGGTTTCCAGAATATCGAGAAAATGGGCGGCAGAAAAGGCTTGCCAGCCAGCTCCCACCAAGCCATCGATGCCAACGACGATGATTTCAGACAAGGCATGGACCACGCGCTGCTTCAACACATCGGGCGAGTTAATCAACTTATACCAGGTGACGGCATCAAAGCCGTTTTGGGTAAAAATATTGGTCGCTACATTATATGATTTGGTCATCAGCCAATCCCAGCGCGTGCCACTGGCCGGCAGGGCGATTTGCTCATCGATCCAGCCGGCATAGCCGAGCGCCTGTACCCGTGCCATCAGGCTGCGGCTACCGCCGACCGATGCCTGCGCCAGAAAACGGGCGGCGGCGATATCGCTCACCGGTACCGGTGGTGCACTCGTCACCGGCGGTGTGACTGGTGTCACTGGTGTCACTGGCGCAGTGCCGGCCGTGCTGTCGGCCGCGCTGCCAGGCGCGCTGCCACCGCAGGCACTGAGCAACAAGGCCGCGGCGATGGCGGCGCTCTCGGTCTGAACGCTCGGCGGCACGGCCTCGGTAAGAACAGCGGGGGACGGGGTTTCCATGGAGGACCTATCGATAGCAAACAATTAAACAATGAAGAAATGAATGAATAAACTCATGGCAGTGGGCTGCCGCAATGTTGATTCAAAGATAGATTAATGGAATCAGCGATACTTTCCTATCGGTATTTCAGGAAGAAAATCATTGCAGTGCAGACTAATTGTCAACATTTCGAACTTGTCATAGGGCGTTGATCCAAGTCCGGCCATGTTTTTGTCATTTTTTGTTACACATTACTTCTGCGTGAATCGCATAAAATCAGCTTTCAGGGCCGCTTTCCGACATCTTTGTTACAGAGCTCGGACAGGATTGCGGTATCCTTGCCAACTTAAAGTTCTGACATTGTTGATCACGCCCCATGAAGTTGAGTCTAGAAACACCCGATAACGAAGTGGCACAGCCCGGTGAAATTCACCTGCATCTGCGGTTCCGGCCGGTCAGTTTGATCGGTATCGTCGCGGTTCTCTTGATCCATCTGGTGTTATTGTATTTTTTACTACATATGGCGGCCCCGCAAAAACAAAAACAAGGGGATGAGGCGGCCTCGCAAAACCCCATCACCTTGATACTCGACACGGTGACTGTGGCTAAAAAAGCCGCCCCAGCGCCACAGAAAAGCCCACCCAAACCGCCCACGCCCGCCATAGCACGCAGTAAACAATCGGCCCCCGCGCAAGCCAAGCCCGCTCCGATAGTGGCACAAACAACAGTCACGCCAGCGGCACCGATTGTTGAACCGCCACCACAACAAGACATGATGAGTATGGCCAATGCTGCGCGCGCGCGGCGACAGGCCCAAGAACAAGCAACGCAGCAAGATAATCCGCCAGCCAATCAAAGCGCGCAAGGCATGAGTCCGCAAGAAGTGGCCGAAGCCAATGTCAAGCACAGTATGCAGCAAGCGGCCGGGCGCGCCGGCACCAATGGGGTGTTCCAAATTCTGAGCAAGAGCACGCGGGTTGGCAGTTTTTCTTTCCGCGGTTGGCGCGCTAATTCGGGCAGCAGCTGGAAACAAGTCATCGAAGTCGATGCCGGACTAGGTGGCAATATCGAACTCGCCATGGTGCGGCGCATGATAGAGTTAATTCGTAGCCACTATCCGGGCGACTTCAGTTGGGAGTCGCGTCGACTCGGTCGGGTGGTGACTTTATCGGCACGGCCGCAGGATAGTGCCGAACTCGAAAATTTCTTGGTCCGAGAATTCTTTTAATCGCCCCGAGCAGTCGAGCCGCGAGTGATATCACGGCGTCATCGAACAGCACTTCGCTCGATTCCAGCGCCTGTAACAGCACCCAACCGTCGCGCTGCACGGTATGAATGGCGCCAGCGGCGAGCGGCGCTTCTAGCGCCACGCTGTAACCATCGAGATATAACACCGTTTCGCATAACAAGAGTGCACCGATACTGACGTAAAAACGGCTACCGGCTTTGGCATAGCAACGCAGACTGTGCTGGCTGCGGATGGCGAGAATGTGCATGATACGGCACCTTGTTTGACTGAAAAGATCAGCATAGTGAATCAGAGCAATTAATTACAGGCACAGAAAAGTAGTTTCTGTATCGCAGCACATGCGAAAATAACGCTCTGTTATTGTTAAAATTTGCCCTGACTGTATCTTTGCTTAAATGCATCAATCATGGAAGATCGCAGCATGTCTACTCTTTACCGCCAACTGGCCGACCATTATTTGAGCGCAATCCGCTGCGGCACCTTGGCTTGCGGTGATCGCGTGCCATCGGTACGCAAGCTCATGCAACTGCATGGCGTCAGTTTGTCGACGGCTTTGCAGATGTGTCGCTGGCTCGAAGCCGAGGGATGGTTGGAAGCGCGCCCGCGCTCCGGCTATTTCGTGCGCCAGCCACGCCGACTGCGGCTGGCACCGGTGACCGAACCGGTGCCAAGCAGCGCCATCGATCCGGCCCAGTTTGTCGGCATCCACGAACGGGTTTCAGCCATCATCGCGCAAGGACAGCGGCCGGTTAAAGTCAACCTGGCACGTGCCACCGGCGCGCCGGAACTGTATCCGCACAAGCAATTACACCAATTGGCCGGCAGCATACTGCGTCAAAATCCCTTTCTGTTGACCAAAGCCATCTCGCCGGGCGGCAACCGCGAACTCAAAGCGGCACTGGCCAAGCGTGCGCTCGATGTCGGCATCAGTTGCGCGGCCGAGGAGGTGATCGTCACCAGCGGTTGCATCGAAGCACTCAACCTGGCCTTGCGTGCCGTCGCCCATGCCGGTGATGTGATCGCGGTCGAGTCGCCGACTTTTTATGGCCTGCTGCAAGTCTTGGAAAGCCTGGGCCTGAAAGCCTTGGAAATTCCCACCAGCCCGCGGACCGGCATTTCCATCGAAGCCTTGGAACTGGCTATGCAAACCTATGGCAATATCAAAGCGGTGGTAGTGGTGCCGCATCTGCAAAATCCGCTCGGCAGCATCATGCCTGACCAGCACAAGCAAAGATTGCTGGCGCTGTGTGAAGAAAAAAATATTCCGGTGATCGAGGATGATTCCTACAGCGCCTTGGTCAATGACGACAAGATTCCTACCGCGGCCAAACATTGGGATCGCAGTGGCAATGTGATTTATTGCGCGTCCTTGCACAAAACCCTGGCCCCCGGCATGCGTTTGGGCTGGATGCTGGCGGGCCGCTGGCATGCCCGAGTGGCGATGTTCAAATATGCACAAACTCGGTATAACGAAGAATTATCGCAACGTATTATTGCCAGCTTTTTGCAGTCGCCTGCGTATGATCGCCATTTGCGCAAATTACGTACCGCACTGCGCCAGCAGCGCGACAAGATGGCCGAAGCGATTGCCTTGTATTTTCCCAGCGGTACACGCTTGACGGTTCCCGACGGCGGCGTGTCGGTATGGGTGGAAATGCCGGAACATATTTCGTCACAAGCGGTGTTCGACGCCGCTTTGCGCGAAAACATACTGATTTCGCCGGGCTTACTGTATTCCAACTCGAATCGCTTTGATCATTTCCTGCGCATCAACTGTGGCGGCGAGCATACGCCGGTATTAAACGAAGCGATCCACACTTTAGGAACAATCGTTCACAAATTATCTGCATTTAAGCAACACATTGCAGCGTAAATCCGACAAAACCAGCTCGGGTGTGGAAAGCCACAATTGCTGTGAACCATGCATTTTTTAATAATGTCAACGTGACGGAAACAATAATTCTGCACAGTTGTCATTGCGTCCATACGGCCGACTGACACCTCTACTCTTACATCGGAGACCAGGCATGCGCCAGCAACCCCTTTACAAATCCCTCTATTTCCAGGTCATCACGGCAATTATTCTCGGCGTTCTGCTCGGCCATTATTACCCGGAATCGGGTGCCGCAATGAAACCACTCGGTGACGGCTTTATCAAACTCATCAAGATGATGATCGCACCGATTATTTTCTGTACCGTCGTCGTCGGTATTGCCGGTATGGAAGATATGAAAAAAGTCGGTAAAACCGGCGGCATGGCCTTGTTGTACTTTGAAATTGTCAGTACGCTGGCGCTCATCGTCGGCTTGATCGTCGTCAACGTGCTCAAGCCAGGTAGCGGCATGCACATCGACGTTCTGACGCTCGATACCAAAGGCATTGCCGCCTTCACTGCGCCAGGTAAGATGCAGACCACGACCGATTTTTTCATGCAAATCATTCCGACCACCTTCGTCGACGCCTTTGCCAAGGGCGAGATTCTGCAAGTATTGCTGATTGCGGTATTCTTCGGTTTTGCACTCCATCGCTTCGGTGGCCGCGGTACACCGGTATTTGATTTGATCGAAAAAGTCTCGCAAGTCTTGTTTACCATCGTTGGTTACATCATGAAAGTTGCACCGATAGGCGCGTTTGGCGCGATGGCTTTCACCATCGGTAAATTCGGCGTTGCTTCCTTGCTCTCACTCGGTTATTTGATGGCAGCCTTCTATCTGACTTGCCTGATCTTTGTCTTCGGCGTACTTGGTACGATTGCCAAATTACATGGCTTCAGTATCTGGAAGTTCGTTAAATACATCAAAGAAGAATTGCTCATCGTTTTGGGTACGTCATCTTCGGAATCGGCCTTGCCTGGCATTATCAGCAAGCTCGAAAAACTCGGCGTGAAAAAATCGGTAGTCGGTTTGGTCATCCCTACCGGTTATTCGTTCAATCTCGACGGCACGTCGATCTACCTGACTATGGCAGCCGTCTTCATTGCGCAAGCCACCGATACGCCTATGAGTCTGATGCAACAAGTCACTTTGTTGGCGGTCTTGTTACTGACTTCCAAAGGCGCGGCAGGCATTACCGGCAGCGGCTTCATTGTCTTGGCCGCCACTTTGTCGGCCGTCGGCGGGATTCCGGTAGCTGGTCTGGCTTTGATCTTGGGAATAGACCGTTTCATGTCGGAAGCACGGGCTTTGACCAATTTGGTCGGCAATGGCGTGGCGACGATTGTGGTCGGCAAATGGGGCAATGATGTCGATATGCTGAAACTGAATAATGTCTTGAATGGTAAAGACGTTTCAGATAAATAAGTTTGCTCTCAGCAGCCCAAAAAAGCGGATCGTCTGATCCGCTTTTTTTATGCAAGGTCAGTGCGCGCGCAAGTGCCTGAAGGCTATGCTGAGTGCCAGTAATTGCATGGTCGCGGCAAGAAAGAATGGCGCACCGAGCAGCAAGCTGCCGGCACCGGCGTGGCTGACTTGGCCGAGTAGGGTAGTCCCGCTCAGTGTTGCCAAGACACTCATCATGCTCGCCAAAGCGCTCAAGGATCCCATCGCCATGCCTTGCGAACTGGCATCGACGGCGCGGGAAAAGTAAGCCTGCAGCGCCGGCCCGGCGGCAAAAGCAAAGACATTGCAAACGATCAGCGCATACATCATCCAGCCTTGTGTAGCCAGACCGTACAAGCTCAAGACCACGCACGATGATGCCAAACCGAACAGAATCGCATTGGCATCGCCGACCCGCTTGATGTAGCGACCCAGAAACACGCCTTGCATCAACACGCTGGACATACCGACCAAAAACAGGGCAAAGCCGTTTTGCATGGGGCTCCAGCCGAACCGCAATTCCGTCGATAAGACCCAAGTGGTCTGTAGAGTGAACTGAGCAAACATGGTCAAAGCGTATACCCAGACCAAGCCACCGGTGCCACGCAAATGTGCCAAGCCGCGCAAGCCGGCGAAGGGATTGGCAGCGCTGAGCGCAAAGGTTTTGCGCTGGCTGGGCGGCAATGATTCCGGCAAGGCGAAGTAGCCGTACGCCACATTGGCCAGCGCTACGGCAGCGGCCAGATGGAAGGGGTAATGGATATTGATCTCACCCAACAAGCCGCCGCTGACCGGGCCACAAATGAAGCCGAGCCCGAACATGGCACCGATTTTCCCCAAGGCCTTGCTGCGGTTTTCCGGTGTCGACACATCGGCAATATACGCATTCGCCACCGACAAGTTACCGGCCGTCACGCCGCCTAAGGCGCGTATCACTAACAGCCAATAAATGTTGCTCGCTTGCGTGAGCAACAGAAAATTCATCCCCAAACCAAAGACACAGATCAGTAGTACCGGGCGACGCCCGTAACGATCACTGAGCGCGCCGATTAAGGGCGCGAAAAAAAATTGCATGACGCCATAGGCGGCGACGATTGCCCCGTACCAGTAGGCGTTGCCTTCACTGGTGAGGGAGCCGACCAAACGCGGCAGCACCGGAATAATCAAGCCTATTCCTAAAATGTCGAGAAACACGGTGATGAGAACAAAACGTACATCCGGCGCAATGACCGGGGGCGGAGCGGAGAGAGGCATGAGGACGGACTTTCGATGAGGAATTTGGACAGACAGGCGCTTTGAACCGAAGCTGCTTTTTTTCGCCAGACTCAATAGTATATGATTGAGATTAAATAAACAGCGAGAAGGATAGAATATGGCTTTGATTGATCACCTTCTGATTATCGGCGTATTGGTTGCCATCAGTGCATTTTTTTCCATGTCAGAAATTTCTTTGGCGGCCTCCCGCAAGGTGAAATTACAAGTACTGGAAGCCGAGGGCGAGCCGCGCGCCGCGCGCATTCTTCAATTACAACAAGAACCGGGGCATTTTTTCACGGTGGTGCAAATCGGCCTCAATGCCGTGGCGATACTCGGCGGTATTCTTGGCGAACAAGCCCTGACTCCGTATTTTGCCAGCTGGTTCAAGCTGGTTTTCGGTAGCGCCGTATGGGTCGATACGCTGGGATTTTTTACTTCCTTCGCCTTCGTCACCTCGGTGTTCATCCTGTTCGCCGATCTGATGCCGAAGCGATTGGCCATGATCGCGCCGGAATCGGTGGCAATTTTTGTGGTGCGGCCGATGTTGTTATGCGTGCGTCTGTTCAAACCCTTGGTCTGGGCCTTCAACGGCCTTGCCAATCTGCTGTTCACCTTGTTCAATTTGCCCACTGCCCGCGATGAGCAGATCACTTCCGATGAAATTTACGCGATGGTTGATGCCGGTGCCGAAGCCGGTATTTTGCAAGCGCGCGAACACCATATGATAGGCAATGTGTTTGAGCTCGAAAGCCGCACGGTGCCGAGTGCGATGTCGCAGCGCGACAGTATTGTGTATTTCACCCTACAAGACAGCGATGTCGTGATACGGCAAAAAATCGCCGAACATCCCCATACCAAGTTTTTGGTCTGCGATGGTCATATCGATAACGTCGTCGGTTATGTCGAGTCGAAAGATATTCTCAAGCGCGTGTTGACCAATCAAGCCTTTTCCAAGGTGCAGGAACTCTCGCTGCGCACCGCACTGGCGGTGCCGGATTCGCTGACGCTATCGGAAATGCTGGAGCAATTCAAGGGCACACGCGAAGATTTTGCCGTCATTTTCAATGAATACGCACTCGTCGTCGGCGTGATCACACTCAATGATGTACTCAGTACCCTGATGGGTAATTTGGTGCATCCTTTTCTCGAAGACCAGATTGTCCAGCGCGACGGCAATTCATGGTTGATCGACGGTGCCACGACGATAGAAGATGTTTGTCGTGCCCTCGACATTGATTCCTTGCCCGAGCAAGGCAGCTATGAGACTATTGCCGGCTTCATGATGACGATGCTCAAGAAAATCCCGAAACGTACCGATTTCGTGATGGTCGGCGAGTATAAATTTGAAGTGGTCGATATCGATCACTACCGCATCGACCAATTATTGGTCATACGCGTAGATACGCCGCCGGCTGACGCCGAATAAACGAAACGCTGATCCGATGCATGGCCAGCGGCTGCGGGAATGGTAGCCTTGTCATCTCATCGAACACTAATCAGGAACGTTTCATGTCGCAAGCTTGTGGAGTAGATTTCGGGACCTCAAATTCAACCGTCGGCTGGCATCGCGCCGGGCAACCGGCGTTGTTGGCGCTCGAAGAAGACAAAGTCACCCTGCCATCGGTGGTGTTTTTCAATGCTGAGGAGAATGAGGTCAGTTACGGCCGCAAGGCATTGAGCACCTATCTGCTCGGCTACGAAGGACGCTTGATGCGTTCGATGAAAAGTCTGCTCGGTACCAGCCTCATCGATGGTCAAACCGAGGTGCTGGGAAAAGCCGTGCCGTTTCGCGGTTTGCTGGAACAATTCATTGCCGAATTGAAACGACGTGCCGAAACCGCGGCCGGGCGCCAGTTTGACTATGCCGTCTTCGGGCGGCCCGTGCATTTCATCGATGACAACAGCGATGCCGATCAGTTGGCCGAAGATACGCTGGAAGAAATCGCCCGGGCAGCCGGTTATAAGGAAGTGTTGTTTCAGTTTGAACCGATCGCCGCCGCCTTCGATTATGAATCGCGTATCACCAAAGAAGAGTTGGTACTCATTGCCGATATCGGCGGTGGTACCTCAGATTTTTCCATCGTCCGCCTCGCGCCCGAACGTTCGCATCGCACCGACCGGCGCGATGATATTCTAGGCAATGGTGGCGTGCACATCGGCGGTACCGATTTCGATAAATATCTGAGCCTCACGCATATCATGCCCCTGCTCGGCCTCGGTGGTCGGCTCGCCAGTGAGATTGAGGTGCCATCCAGTTATTACTTCAACCTCGCTACTTGGCATACCATTAATCAGGTCTACGCCCACAAGGTCAACCGCGAATTGCTCGAGGTGTACCGCGATATCCGCCAAGCGGAACTGCGCCAGCGCTTCGAGCGTCTGCTCAATTTGGTAGAACAACGCGACGGCCACTGGCTGGCCATCAAGGCAGAGGAAGCCAAGATCCTGTTGTCCGACCAAGAACGTATCAGCTTGCCGCTGGAACGCTTGCGCAGCAAGCAAGTAGCGGCACCCTGCGTGCTCACGCTTGAGCGTGTCGAACTGGAAACGGCGATTCATCACCTCAGCACCAGCGTGGCCAATACGGTTGCTGACGTCCTGCGCCATGCCGGTCTGCGTCCGGAGCAAATTGATACCGTCTTTTTTACCGGTGGCTCCAGCGGCGTGCGCGGCTTACGCCAGCAAATCGCGGCGATCGTGCCGAATGCACGTCAGGTCGAAGGGGATTTGTTCGGCAGCATTGGTGCCGGACTCGGGCTCGATGCCGCGCGCCGTTTTGGCGGCGCGAAGTAAATCATGGCGCGAAGGGAAGCGCGGACTAACTCCGCGTCTCCCTTAGCCATTAGCATCAGGGTCTACCCATCATCCCATCTTTGCCATGCATGTGTGCCGCCATGCGCTCTTGCATTTCTTTTTTCATACGCTGATGATTTTCATCGAAAGTCTTTTGTTGCTCCGGTGTTAATACGGCATAGAAGGTCTTCACGGCATTCAAGTGTGTCTGCAACTGTTGCTGGTGCTCTTGCATGCGAGCCAGCATTTTTTCCATCCTTTGCGGTGTAGTCAACTTGTCTTCCGTTGCCCGTGCCTCATGCGGTGGCAGCCCGGCTGGTGGCGTCATGGCTTGGGTAAAGTTTTTCCAAGCAGGTTCTTGGGCCGCCGTGATTTTCAATTGCTCATGCAATTGCGCCTCATGCTTGGCACGTTTTTGTGCCATGCGATCTTGCCATTTTGCACGATCGGCCTCACTGTGTTGAGGTGGAGCATCATTCATAGCAGTCTGGGCATGAACCAAAGCACTGGCGGCTAAACTGACAGCGAGCAAGCAAGCACGCAAAGCGGGTTTACAATTTTTCATGGTTTTTCTTTCTCAATAGACGGAAAACGCTCATACTTTATAGCCCGACCGCACACTGCGGGTCGATACGCTGAGCCAAACCGTTCGCTCATCGCAATTTTGCAGAGATCAAACGATGGAGCTATGTTGCCCTATGCTTGTAACGGTATCATATCCATTTCATCTTGCTTTGTATCCCTGTGTAACTCTAGGGAAGCGCGGACTAAGGCCGGACAACAAGCCGATACAAAACCACACTTTTTTTCTTGGGGGCCAAGCTCATAATGGAAGCTATGGATACACAAAATAAAATTCTGATCGTCGACGACGATCGTGAGATACGCAGCCTGTTGGCCGAATACTTAGACCAGAACGGCTATACGGCAGTGATGGCCGGCGATGGCAATGCCATGTGGGCGGCCCTGCTGGAACATGAGATCACACTCATCGTGCTCGACCTCAATTTGCCCGGTGACGATGGTCTCACCTTATGCCGTAATTTGCGCGGAAAATCGAACACCCCGGTGATCATGCTGACGGCACGCGGCGAACCGCTGGACCGTATCATCGGCCTAGAAATGGGTGCCGACGATTACTTGGCCAAACCGTTCGAACCACGTGAGTTACTGGCGCGGATACGCAGCGTATTGCGCCGCACCCATAGTTCTGCCAGCGCACCGGGCCATGAAACCCTGCAAAAAATTAAATTTGCCGGCTGGATACTCGATATGACGGCACGCCATTTGCTCAGCCCCGAGGGCATGATCGTTTCTTTATCCGGTGCCGAATACCGGATGTTGAATATTTTCTTGGAACACCCGAACCGCATTCTTAACCGTGATCAGTTGCTCAATATGACACATGGCCGCGATGCCGATCCTTTCGATCGTTCAATCGACATCCAAATCAGTCGTCTGCGTCAGAAATTGCGCGAAGATGCGCGCTCGCCGCAAATCATCAAAACCGTGCGCAATGGCGGTTATGTCTTGGCCGTGGCCGTGAGCAGCGAAAAATCCCTATGAAAATGTGGTCGTCCATGTGGGGCCGGGTATTTGCCATCATCTTGCTCGGCATGTTGAGTTCGACCGCCCTGACCGGTTGGTTGGCCTTCGGCGAGCGTGAAAAAACCCTGATGCAATACCGCGTTTCGCATTCGATCGAGCGCACTGAGCAACTCGCGCTCGCGCTCGACGTCTTGCCGCGTGCGAATCGCGAGACCTTTCTGGCAACCGCACCACCGTTCGGTATGCAAGTCACCTCGCTGCCAGCCAACACCGCCGCCAGCACTTCGCCCTCGCACTCCGAGTACGCGCGCGCCGTCAGTGAACGACTAAGTAAAAGCTTTCGCGTCATTCCTCTGCCCGATGACGCCAGCAATTGCCCGAATCCGCGCGGCGACGATCGACCGCCGCGCCCGGGCAAGGGCCCGATACCGCCGCCGTGCGAGGCACTCGGCATCACCTTGCACGACGGCACCTCATTGCGCTTGACCATCATGCCGCCGCGCCCGGCACCGGCACCGCTACACACTGATTTCCTGCAATTCCTATTAGTCTTTCTTCTCTGTATCGCCTTGCTCGCCTACTTGGTTGCACGCATGACCATGAAGCCCTTGCAGCGCATGGCCGAAGCGGCCACAGCACTGGGGCAAGACTTCAATAGCCCAGCCTTGCCGGAACAAGGCGCCAGCGAAATCGTACAAGCGACCCGTGCCTTCAACGCCATGCAAGCGCGCCTGCGCGAACATATTTCCCAGCGCACCCATATGCTCGGTGCTATCACGCATGATTTACAAACACCGCTGACGCGCCTGCGCTTACGCTTGGAGAAAGTCAGCGATGAAGAGCTGCGCCAGCGTCTGATCGGCGATTTGTCTGCCATGCAAAGCATGATCAAAGAAGGCTTGGACTTGGCACGCAGCATGGATAGCAGCGAAGCCTTGCGCGCGGTCGACATCGACTCTTTGCTCGACAGTATGTGCAGCGATGCCGTCGAAGCTGGTCAAGATGTACGTTTTGACAATCACCCAGGCATCACCGTGCAAGCCCGGCCGCAGGCCTTGCGTCGCTGTTTGACTAATTTGATCGATAATGCGGTGAAATACGGCAATTACGCGCAGATCACCCTCGATATCAGTAAACAAAACAAACGCAGCTTACTCAATATTCGGATCGCTGACGGCGGCAGCGGCATTGCGCCTGAGTTTCACCGCAAGGTATTCGAACCGTTTTTTCGCTTGGAAACCTCGCGCTCACGTGAATCGGGCGGTACCGGACTAGGCTTGAGCATTGCCCAAAACATTGCGCAACAACACGGCGGCGAGATACAGTTGATCAACCTGCCGCAAGGAGGACTGCAAGTCGTGCTGAGCTTGCCTTTAAGCATTTAATTGACAGCAAGAACAGCAAAAGTTTGTTGAGTACAACGGGTTTGCACTACCATGTTGATAATTTGAACGACAACAGGATGCCTTCTCATGATCAACCTTCAACTCGGCGATGTCAGCCACATCATACAGTTGGCCATTGCCCCGGTATTTTTACTCACCGGCGTCGGTACCAAACTCTCGGTCTTGACCAGTCGCTTGGCACGCATCATCGATCGCGCCCGTGTGGTGGAAGAGTTGCTGCTCAAGGATGCACGTAACCGCGACGAGCTCGAAGAAGAACTCGACGAACTCTACCGCCGCTCGCACCTGATCAATCGCGCCATTACCCTCAGTACCGGCACCGGCTTACTGATTTGCCTGGTGATTGCCGCGCTGTTTCTAGGCGACGCCACCGGCCTGAGTTTGGACAAGTTCATCGCCGCCCTGTTTGTCGGCGGCATCTTGTCCCTGATAGGCAGTTTTATTTTCTTTATGCGCGAAATTTTCGTCGCCACCCAAACTCTCTCGCGCCAGCATCAGCGCGATAAAATCCGCCGCTCGCAACACTGACATTCTGCAGCGATGTTGCAGTGCATGCTGCAAATCAAACGTAACTGTGGCACTCTGGACGCTGATCTGATTCCTTTACGGAGCGTCTGATGAATACCTTGCACTATCCTCACTGGCCAATTGGCTTGCCACATCAATTGCAAGTCCCGGCCACCAGTGTCTATCACAACCTGCAGATTTCGGCGCTGCGCTATCCAGACAAGCCGGCGCTGATTTTTTATGATGGCGTGCTCAGCTATCGCCAACTGCATGAGGAAGTGCTGGCGCTGGCGGCGTGGTTGCAACAAGTTGCAGGAGTGCGCAAGGGTGATCGGGTCTTACTCGACATGCAAAATTGCCCGCAATTTGTCATCGCCTACTATGCCATCCTGCGTGCCGATGCCATGATCGTACCGGTCAACCCCATGCTCATGCACGATGAGTTGGCGCATTACCTGGACGATAGTGGTGCTCGCGTCGCCATCGTCGCACAAGAAATCATGCCGCGTCTGAGCGACTTTCTCGACAGCGGCACCTTATCCCATTTGCTCGTCGCCAGTTACGCCGATTATCTGCCGGCCAGCACAGACTTGACTGTGCCGGATTTCGTGCGCGCCAAAATGGATGCTCCACAACAAACCGGCATCCACACTTGGCGTGCCGCCATCGCGGCGACACGGATTCCAGCCCCACATCAAGCCGGACCAGACGACCTCGCTTGCATGCCCTATACCTCAGGCACAACCGGCCACCCCAAGGGTTGCATCCATAGCCATCGCTCGGTGATGTTCAACATCGTCGCCAGTCCGACCTGGTCGGGTGCCGTGGTGCCGAATCATGTGGCCTTGGCCGTGTTACCATTTTTTCACGTCACCGGCATGCAATCGGTCATGAACAGCATGATCTACTGTGGTGCCACGCTGGTGATTTTGCCACGTTGGGATAGGAACGCCGCCGGCGAGCTCATCACCCGTTATGGCGTCACCAACTGGACCTTGGTCCCGTCGATGATGATCGATTTTTTATCCAATCCACGCTTGGGCGAGTACGATATTTCCAGCCTGACCCGCGTCTCTGGCGGCGGAGCGGCGATGCCGGCCGCGATTGCGCAAAAATTACTCGATTTGTCGGGGCAAATTTATATGGAGGGCTACGGTTTATCGGAAACCATGGCACCGTCCCATCTCAATCCACCACAGCGCATGAAGCAACAATGTCTGGGCATTCCCTTCTTCAACGTCGATGCCCGCGTGGTTGATCCGCTGACCCTGCTCGAAGTAGCACAAGGGCAGAGCGGTGAAATTTGGATACATGGTCCGCAAGTTTTCCAAGGCTATTGGAATGATGCGAAAAAAACCGCCGAGGCCTTCGCCGAACTCGACGGTAAACAATTTTTTCGCTCCGGTGACCTCGGCTATATCGATGAGGAAGGTTTCTTCTTCTTTACCGATCGCCTCAAACGCATGATCAATGCCAGCGGTTTCAAGGTCTGGCCGGCCGAAGTGGAAAGCATGATGTATCAGCATCCGGCGATACAAGAATGTTGCATTATTGCCAGTGCCGATCCTTATCGCGGCGAAACCGTCAAAGCGATGATCGTCAAAAAACCCGGTGTCAGCGTCACTGCCGAAGACATCAGCTTCTGGGCGCATGAAAAAATGGCGGCCTATAAAGTACCGCGTTTGATCGAGTTCATCGACACCCTACCTAAATCAGCAACCGGCAAAGTAATGTGGCGCAGCTTGCAAGAGCAAGAGAATGCCCGAACCGGGAAAGCTAATTAGATGCTTACGTGGCCCGCAAAATATTTTTTTGCGAGCCACGTATTATTCGGTCAAGTTATCACCGCACTGATAAAACATCGAGACTCCCTACTGTTTGCCATATTTTGAGTGGCAAAACGCCAAGCTCACTGCGCGCCGCTGTCGTATGTAAACCAAGTTTCATAAAACCATCTTTGCCGCCCAGCTATTTTAGAATAGTATGGGACAAACACGAGAATCTTGCGTGCCGGAACTTTGCGTAAGGATTTCCACTTGCGCAGAGATGGCCAGCCATGGTCTGGGTTGGCGAAGTTTCGGCTGCCATTCTTCGTATGGCTTCACCCTGTTTCGTAATAGTTTGCGGTGCATGGATGACAACAGTGCGGCGCATACAGCTCGCCCGCTTGCGTCCTTCAAGTACTGACACATACCCATTTACTAAGTTAAGGAGCAAAGCATGAATCTTCGTCAAATGCGTATCGGAACACGACTGGCGGTCGGCTTCGGTTTCATTATGGTTTCGCTGATCGTGGTACTGATTATCGGCAGCGTACTGAGCGCCAGTAATCGGACCCACATGACGAACGGTATGGAACTCGCACATACCAAGACCGCCCTTGCTGCCAGCATGAAAAGCAGTATGCTCGAAGGTGGGCTGGCGATTCGCAATATCGGCCTGCAAAGCGATTTGGGCGAAATGGAAAAACAAAAACTCGTCCTCAAGGCCCAGCACGAACACTTCTATGAAGCGCGCAACAAGTTGATCGCACTGGGCTTGTCGAACGATGAGAAAAAAATCGTCGATGTCATTTCCGGTTTCGATCAACAAGTTGAAATACCGACCAAAGAAGCCTTCAAAATGCTGTTGTCATTCAATGGTGAAGAGGCGGTCAAACTGATTGCGACCCAAATCGACCCCTTGCAGCAAAAAGCCTTGTTAGAAATTAATAAACTGGTGGCCTTGGAAGATAGTGCCTCGGCCGAAGTTTCGGTACTCGCCTCCAGTAATGCCAACAAATTGGTCATCACCCTACTGCTCATCGGTAGCGCCATTCTGCTGATCGGGATTGCTTTTTCCATCTTTCTGACCCGCAGTATCACCGGCCCGTTGCAAGACGCCGTGCAGATTGCCCAACGCGTTGCCGCTGGCGAACTCACGCATCGCGATGCTGACGCAGGGCATGATGAAATCAGCGAATTACTCAATGCCCTCAAAGAGATGAGCGACAACCTGTTCCATATCGTCAGCGAAGTACGCCAAGGTACCGATGCCATCGCGATTGCTTCCGGCGAAATTTCCAGCGGTAACAGCGACCTGTCTTCGCGCACCGAGACCCAGGCCGGGGCACTCGAAGAAACCGCCAGCTCGATGGAAGAAATCACGGCAACGGTACGCCACAATGCCGATAACGCACGACAAGCCAATGCCTTGGTCAATTCCGCCTCAGGCTTTGCCATCAAAGGTGGCGAAGAAGTCGGTAAAGTGGTACACACGATGAATTCGATTAAAGAAAGCTCGCGCAAAATCGTCGATATCATCAGCGTCATCGATGGCATTGCTTTTCAAACCAATATCCTGGCCTTAAACGCCGCCGTCGAAGCGGCCCGTGCCGGCGAACAGGGGCGTGGTTTTGCCGTGGTGGCCTCGGAAGTGCGCAATCTGGCACAACGCAGCGCCAGCGCCGCCAAAGAAATTAAAACCCTGATCGGCGATTCGGTTGAAAAAGTCGAATCGGGTGGCAAACTGGTCGATGCTGCCGGACAAACCATGCACGAAATTGTCAGCTCGGTGAAACATGTGGCCGATATCATGTCCGAAATCACTGCCGCTGGCCAAGAGCAAAGCGCCGGTATCGAAGAAGTCAACCGCGCCATTACACAGATGGATGAAATGACCCAGCAAAATGCTGCCCTCGTCGAGCAAGCGGCGGCGGCAGCGGAAAGCATGGAAGAACAAGCCGGTAACTTGGCACGTGCGGTGGCCGCGTTCAAACTCGGCAGCGACCCGCGTCAGCAATTACGCCGCGCCAGCCCACCGCCGGTCAGTGAAACCGGTTTGAACACGCGGCAAAAAATGGTTCGTGCACTAGGGCTACAACAAAGTTAAGCTGAAGCGAGCTGAGCCATGATGAACAAGTCGCAAGCCTTGGAAAAAATTGTCGCTCAAGTCAGCGTGGGGGAACTGTATTTTCCCACTAATGTCAGCGCTACCCTGGGCATACAAGAGGCGCTCAATGCGCCCGACTGCGGCATAGAAACCGCGGCGAAATGGATCATGAAAGAACCGCTGATTGCCGCACGCGTGGTGGCCATCGCCAATTCGGTCGCCTACAGCCGCTTTGGCGGTGGCGTGACCAACGTGCGCACCGCCATCAGCATTCTCGGCTTCAGTACTTTACGCTCCGTCACCGCAGCGCATGTGATTCGCCAAATCAGCATGGCGGTCAATAATGCCGAGCTACGCGCGCGCATGGAATTGCTATGGCAACATTGTGCCCATGTCGCCGCCATGGCACATTTGTTGGCGCGCAAAATCAGCCGAGTCGATCCTGAAACGGCCTTGTTTGCCGGCGTAGTCCATGAGGTCGGCGGCTTTTATTTGCTCGCACGTGCAGAGGAATTCCCCGCCTTGCTGGAGCCACAGCGCTGCGCCCCAGACGATGCGCTGCTCGAAGACCACGAAATTGTGGTCGGCCGCGCCGTATTACACAAACTCCTGGTACCCAAGCGCGTCGTCAGTGCCATAGAAACGCTGTGGTATGGCACGCTCACAACGCCACCCGACAATCTCGGCGATACCCTGCTGTTAGCCAATGAACTCTGCGGCTATCCCTCGCCACTCGATCCGCGTGATCCGGTGGCCTCGGCCGCACAGGCCGCACGCATCGATTTTGCCGTCGGCGATACCAGCTTGCGCGCCCTGCTGGTACTGGCCGAACCGGACTTGGCATCCTTGACGGCTTGCTTAAGCAATTGAAAAATTGAGCAATTGCTCAACGGCAGCAAGCTTTTTCATTCTTAGGCATAATCGGAACGGCATATTTTTGCCTCGTCTATTCGACACAAGGAAACTTTCTCATGAAACTATCTCATTTACTCTGCGCTGGCATCGTCAGCGCCGCGGTTCTGCTGACCGGCACGGTCAGCACTGCGCTGGCCGCAGCCCCACAAGCCAACACTGCCGCCCCCGGCTTTTACCGCATCAAGCTGGGCGACTTTGAAGTCACCGCGCTGTCCGACGGCACCGTCGCTTTGCCAGTGGATAAATTGCTGACCAATACCACAGCAGAAAAAACCCACAGCGCGCTGGAAAAATACCACCAACATAGCCCGCTCGATACCTCGGTCAATGCCTACTTAATCAATACCGGCAGCAAACTCATCCTCATCGACAGCGGTGCCGGCGGCCTGTTCGGTCCGACTCTGGGCAAACTGCCAGCCAGCTTACAAGCGGCCGGCTACCAGCCGGAACAAATCGATGAAATCTATATCACCCACATGCATGCTGACCATGTCGGCGGTTTAGCCGATGGCGCACAAATGCGCTATCCGAATGCAGTGGTACGGGTCGATCGCCATGATGCCGATTTTTGGTTAAGCCCGCAGCAGCGCGACGCCGCCCCGGCGGACCAAAAGAACGCGTTCAGCAATGCCGTGAATTCGCTTAATCCGTATGTGAAAAGCGGGAAATTCCTGCCTTTCGATGGCGACACCAAGCTCGTTGCCGGGATCACAGCGATTGCGGCACCGGGCCACACGCCTGGTCACAGCATCTATAAAATTGAAAGCAAGGGCCAAGTCTTGATGTTATGGGGCGATTTGATGCATGTCGCCGCGGTACAGTTTGATCAACCGTCCGTCACCATTGCCTTCGACAGCGACAGCAAGGCCGCCGCGGTAGAACGCAAAAAAGCCTATGCCGAAGCGACACGCCAAGGATATTTGGTCGGCGCCGCTCATCTGTCCTTCCCGGGTCTCGGGTATGTACGCAGCCAAGACCAGGCTTACGCCTGGACGCCGATCAATTACGCACCGGCACAGTAAGTCCAAGCCTGCCGCTCGCGGGGATCTGGTGCGGCAGGATCAGTAGTGGGGCGGACGTTCATCGGCCGCACCGTTACGTCCACCGGACGTATCGGCCAGTTCACGTATGCGCGTGGTTAAAGCAGTCATCCAGCCGGCCATTTCGTCGAGCTTTTTTTGCTGACGATACACCTGAGTATTTAAAGTCTCGACCAGATCATCTTGGCGCGCGAGACGAATTTCCAAATCAATCAAACGTTCTTCGGTATTCATTATGTATGCTGACAGTATTGTGCAAAATGGAGCCATAGTATGCCACAGCGGCAACGCGCTCAGATTACTACTCTTTGTCAGCGGCAAACAGATAAGGTCTGTAGACATTTAATTGTGAGGAATTGTCAGCAAAGTACGGCATACAACACCGAGGTCAGACTCACAACATGTATTGCTGGAAAATTCGTCTTGCTTGCACTACTATGAAGTCCTCGCTCTCATTTTCGGCAAGCCTCACGACGGCTTGCTTCCCTTGGAGGAATGTATTGATGTTCAATGAAAACGCAGGTCCAGGTAACACATCGGCATCCTCATCTGACGATGAAACATCGCAGGGAGCGGCGCTGGAATTTCTTTCCTTTACGCTCGGTCGTGAAGAATACGGCATCGATATTCAAAGCGTGCAAGAATTACGCGGCTACGAAGCCGTCACGCGCATTGCCAACGCCCCCGACTTCATGAAAGGCGTAATGAATTTGCGCGGAGTGATTGTGCCCATCATCGATATGCGCATGAAATTCGCACTCGGTAACGCCGTCTATGATCAATTCACCGTCGTCGTCATTCTCAATGTCGCCGGCCAAACACTGGGCATCGTGGTCGACAGCGTGTCCGACGTCATCACACTCAAGCCAGCACAAATCAAGCCGGCACCGGAAATCGGCTCGACCATCGAAGCGAGCTTCATCATCGGTTTGGCACCGCTGGAAGAACGCATGCTCATCCTCATCGATATCAAAAAACTCATGACGGCCGAAGACATGGGCTTACAACTCGTTGGCAGTCACTAGCAGCCTGAGTGGCAGGAATTTCTATGCCGCGCCAAGCCAGCGCGCGGCACAGCGTACAATAGCGGCTTATTCTTTGTTCTTTGCGCTCCATGACTATTCTGCTGACCACTCTCAATGCACGCTATGCCCACGCTTCGCTGGGCTTGCGTTACTTACTCGCCAACATGGGCGAGCTCACCGAACAAACCCGTCTGCACGAATTTGTCATCGGTGCGCGCAGCACCGACATCGTCGAAAAAATCCTGGATCAACGCCAGCCCGGTGAAAAATTCATCGTCGGCTTCGGCGTTTATATCTGGAATGTGGTCGAGATCACGCAAGTGGTGGCGGTACTCAAACGGGTGGCACCAGACGTGGTGGTAGTGTTGGGAGGACCGGAAGTTTCGCATGAAACCAATGATCAGGAAATCATTCGTCTGGCCGACTATGTCATTACCGGTTGGGGCGATATCAGTTTCGCCGAATTGTGCCGACAAATTCTTCAGGGCCCGCAACCCTTGATGAAAATTCACGCCGGTGTTCAAGCGCCGCTACAAGACCTCAAATTACCCTACCAACTCTACAGCGACGACGATATCCGCCACCGCACCTTGTATGTGGAAGCCTCGCGCGGCTGTCCGTTCAAATGTGAATTCTGTCTGTCGGCACTCGATAAAACCGCTTGGCCGTTTGATATCGATGTGTTTCTGGTCGAGATGGAAGAACTGTACCAACGCGGCGCGCGGCTATTCAAATTCGTTGATCGCACATTCAATCTCAATATCAAAACCAGCCTCAAGATCATGCAGTTTTTTCTCGACAAGCTGGCGGCCGCACCAGATGACCCGGTGTTCGCGCATTTTGAAGTCGTGCCCGATCATTTACCTGACGCGCTCAAAGAAGGCATACAGAAATTCCCCGATGGCACACTGCAATTCGAAATCGGCATACAGAGTTTTAATCCCGAAGTGCAGCAACTGATCAGCCGCAAACAAAACAATGAGAAAGCGGCCGAGAATATCCGCTGGTTATGCACGCACTCGCACGCCCATTTGCACGTCGATCTGATCGCCGGTTTGCCGGGAGAGACGTTGGAGAGTTTTGCCGCCGGCTTCAATCAATTGGTTGCCCTCGGCCCGCATGAAATTCAATTCGGTATCCTCAAGCGCTTGCGCGGCACGCCGCTGATCCGCCATACCGAAGCCTTCGCCTTGGCCTTCGATCCGCTGCCGCCGTATACCATTCTGGCCAATCGCGATATCGGTTTCAGCGACATGCAGCGCTTGGTACGCTTCGCCCGTTACTGGGATTTGGTGGCCAATTCCGGCCGCTTTGCGCATACCTTGCCGGTATTATTGGGCACGGCAGCGTTTGAAAATTTCATCGCTTTTGCCGACTGGGTGTATGCCCATACCGATGCCACCCATCGCATTGCACTCGACCGCCTGGCCGGTCTGGTCATGCGCTTCTTGCAGCAAGAACGCGGCATGCCACAAACTGCAGTCGAACTGCTGCTGGCCAGCGATTACGCCGGCCATGCCAAGCACAAGCAAGGATCAAACACTGCGGTCACGGCGCTGACCCCGCGCACTGCCGTACCGCAACGTCAAAGTCGTCATCTGGCGGCGTAAACAAAACGCTGGAATTAATCGCGCCGCCGCAAAGAAATTGCTGCGGCGCTTCATTATCATTGCGTCAACTCAATTCTTTGTCGCGAATCCGCACAAAATGTCGCTCGCTGGCTGAGCTTCATTGCGAATAATTCTCGTTTACATTACGATATCCATCTCCCTTTGTATTGAGGTCGATGATGAATGTGAGCACCCACACGCCGCCAGCACCTTTGCAGTCGGGCACCGATCTGATGCTAGAACAAGCACAGCGCGATGGTCTGCACCGTTTTCTGCAAGCCCTGCTACGCGAAAATTTTCTATTCAAACCTGAGCTCATCAGCGATGCCGGGCTGACTTGGATACCGCTATGGTCTGAACAAATGCTGCTGCGCGTCGAAGGTTTGCGGCTCGGGCGAGCCGGCCATTGTCACATCAGCGGTGCCATCACACTGTACAAAAATGCGCAGGCACCGCAACTGTTGCGTAGCGCCGGCGCGCTGCTGGCACACTTAAGCGGCACGCCGTATCTGCCGCTTACGCCGGCGGCGCAGCGACGCTTGGCCGCAGAACTCGACAACAGTGCGGCCAACGATGCGCTGTCGCTGCATTATCGGCGGCAATGGGGCGAGCAATTGCGGCGCTTGGCAAGCACCCATCACCATCCCAGTTTTTTTTCCCTGCTCTGGCACGAGGAACTGGTTCCCGACCCCTGCCTACTGTTAGAACAATGGGGTAGCCAAGGACATCCGTTTCATCCCGCACACAAGAGTAAGCTTGGCTTAACCAAGCACGAGGTGTTGGCGTATGCACCGGAATTTCAGGCGCAATTTCCACTGCGTTTGGCAGCGGTCAGGCGCGCGTGTATGCGCGTGACCATGAGCCGCCCCGAACGCGCCTGCCGTGCTTGGCTGAGTCGTCACTTCGGCACCGAACTACAAGCTTGGGAGCAGGCCTTAAGGGCCAGCGGGCGCGAGCCGTCCGAGTGGCTGCCGCTGCCGCTGCATCCGTATCAGGCCAGCGCCGTTTTGCCACAGAAATTCGCCAGCGAAATCGCTGCGGGTCAGTTGTTGTTAGACACCGGCATCAGCTTGCGCGCCGCAGCCACCATGTCGATGCGCACTGTGGTACCCCTGCACCGACCAGGCACTCCGCATATCAAGCTGCCCTTAGGCGTACAACTGACCAGTGCGGTGCGCACGGTATCAAATAAGGCCTGCATCATGGGGCCGCGTCTGACCACGCTGCTGCGCGCGATACTGTTACGTGAACAGCATTTCAACGGCAGTCTCGATATTCTCGGCGAAGAGCTCGGTATGCATTTTATCGATCCCAACAAGGATAGCGACAAACATGGCCACTTAACACTACTGCTACGGGAAAATCCGCTGGAAAAACGCGACCAACTACACTTGCCGCTGCCGGTCGCCAGCCTGTTCGCCAGCTCACCGGTGAGTGGCCGTCCATTCATCACCGAGCTCGTTACGGCAGCCGTTGGTGACCATCCAGCCGCTGCGCTCAGCTACTTCCGTGATTACTGCCATGTCGTCCTCAAGGCGTGTTTGAGCGCCTACTTGTTATACGGTATCGCCTTCGAAGCGCACCAACAAAACAGCGCCATCATCGTCAACCGGCGCGGCCAACCGTGCCGCCTGCTGCTGCGCGATTTCGGTGATCTGCGGATTCACAGCGCGCGCCTGACGGAACAACACTGCACACTCGACAACTACCAAGCCGGACAAATTTTATTTACCGAGCTCGCACCGGTACGAGAAAAATTTCTGCACGCGACCATGTTATGCCACTTAGCCGAGCTCGGCATGCTACTGGCGCAGACTTATCAACAAGAGCAAGACTGCTACTGGAAAATTATTCAGCATGTCAGCGCCAATCTGTTTTCACGGCTACGCCCACGCTGCCAACCGGCATACTGGGAGCGCGAGCGGCACGCCATCTTGCATGCTGACTGGCCGGTCAAAGCATTACTACGTATGCGTTGCGAAGATGCGAAGGAGGATCTATGCGGCAGCATGCCCAATCCGCTGCGCAACTTTCCTTAGCCGCCAACGCGTCGGCTGGCGTCAGCACATTGCGCAGACTGTTTCTAATCCAGTTACTGACCATCGCCGCCATGGAAATGAGTGCACCGTTTTGGCCGCTGCATCTGCGCCAGATCAGCAGCTTATCTGGACCGGTCTTGGCCGGCGTCAGCTTCTTAGTGTACGCCGGCCCGCTCGTGATGGCGATCTGCAGCAGCCCATTTTGGGGTCGTTTGGGTGACCGGCGTGGCCATAAGCTCATGCTCTTGCGTGCCTTATTGGCCTTGGCACTCACGCAGTGCTGGATTGCCTGCTCCGACGATCTCATCAGTATTGTGTGCGCCCGCCTGCTGCAAGGTGCCTTGGCCGGTTACATTACCGCGGCCCAAGCTTATGGCAGCGTCTTGGTCGGCCCGAGCGGGCGCGCCGGCTTATTGACGCAGTTGCAGCAAGCCAATGCGCTCGGCTCGCTGCTTGGCCCCCTGCTCGGGGCGGCAGTCTATGGCTACAGTAGTTTTGCGCAACTCAACTTACTGGCCGCCTTGCTGTGTCTGCTGGCTGCCCTCGCCACGCTGTGCTGCTTGCCGCGCCTGCCACCGCCTGCCGCTGCGCCGCTGCCCACTGCACCGACCACAGCCGCGGCGGTGCCAGCGCCGACGCCGTTAGCGCTGCTGTTAGCTGCCATCTTCATCGTACAGAGCGCGAAAATGACACCACAAGTTTTCTTAGCCTTACATGTTGAGCAAGTGCTGCTGGCCGCGCCTTGGCTGGCCGGCCTGTGTTACGCGGCCAGCGCACTCGGTCTGTGTTTGGCCGCGCCCTTGTGGGTGCGCCGTTTTAAACACGCCAGCCCGGCGGCGATATTGCGCGACGTGGAATGCTGTTGTTGGGCTTGCGTACTGCTGCTGGCTTGGCAAGCCCTGAGCCACAACCTCGCGCTGTTTGTCTTGTGCCGCCTGCTCTGGGGTGCCTGTCTGGCGGCCTTGCTACCGGTGTTCTACAGTTTGTTGAACCATGCCGCACCAACACTGGCCGCCGGCTATCTGCTCGGCTTGGCCAACAGCGCGGCTAAAACCGGTGCCCTGCTTGGTCTGTCAGCCGGTGCACTGGCGCTGGCCTACTTGGCGCCAGCGTGGCGCTGGTGGCTAGTCAGCGCCGAGTATCTGCTGTGCGCCCTGCTGATACACCAGCAACGCCGTCGCTGGCTGGCTCTGGCCGCTCATCCTTCGCTGACGTGAACCTCACTACTTCCTGCCATGACAAAATCTCTCTACCTCCTTAGCTTGTTGACTATCGTGCTGTGCCAGCCGCTGGCAGCAGAAAGCAACGGCGCGGCCGATTTACCTGAAGTTCAGGTGAATGACAGCGCTATCTCAGTCGACAGCTATGAAACCACCGCAGCGCGCAGCGCCACCAAAACCATGGCAGCACTGCGCGATATTCCACAGATCGTCAATGTGGTACCGCAAGTTGTTATGCGTGAACAACATGCCTCATCGTTTCAAGATGCCTTACAAAATGTCGCAGGGCTCAGTTTCAGCGTTGGCGATGGTCAGCGCGATCAAGTGACGATACGCGGCTTCACGGCGATTCTCGATCAGTATGTCGATGGCGTGCGTGACGATGCGTTTTACTACCGCGACTTGTCCAACATTGAACGCATCGAAGTACTCAAGGGTCCGGCCTCGGTTTTATATGGGCGTGGTTCAGCCGGCGGCATGATCAACCGAATTTCTAAAAAGCCGACCACGGCCGCGCGCGCCGAATGGTCGGCCACCTTAGGATCACATGGCCAACAGCGCAGCGACATCGATCTCGGCAATGGCAACAGCAACGGCACGCTGGCATGGCGACTCACCGGAGCACTCGAAGACAGCCGCAATTTTCGCGACCAATATTTTTTACGCCGACAAACGCTGGCACCATCTCTGCTGCTCAATCTGAGTTCCGCCACCACCTTGCTGCTGCAAGCCGACTACCTGCACGACCGCCGCTTGGCCGATCAAGGTTTGCCGGGCTATCATGGCCGTCCGGTTGATGTGCCGGTGAGTACCAATTATGGTGCTGCCAATGGTTTTCAACGGGGCTATGTGCAATCGCAGGTGCTCAGCACCACCGCTACCCTCGATCACCGTTTCAACGAGAGCTTGAGCTGGCACAGCGTGGTGCGCGCCTTCGATTATTCTCTCGATCGCAATTACACCGGCATTGGTGAAATCAAAGACGGTGCCAGCCCCAGCGTCGCCATCGGTGCGGTTAAACGTTTACGCGATGAACGTGGGGTATTCTGGCAAAACGAATTACAACAACAATTCACTTGGGGCACAACACGCCATCAATTATTGTATGGCGTGGAATTAGCACAGCAAAATAAAAGCGAAATTTTATGGAACCGTAACAATTCCGCCGTTTATCAATTGTTCCATCCGAGCTTAGTCAATCTGCCGCCGGTACCGACCGATCGTGCACCGGTCACCGATACGCGCAGCCGCTTTCACAACACGGCCGTGTATCTGCAAGACTTGCTGACGCTGAGCGCGCACTGGAAAATTTTAGCCGGTGTGCGTTACGATTATCTGCAACAAATACGCGATGATTTGAGTAGTAAAAATATCGATCTCAAACGCGGCGAAAAATTATTTTCGCCGCGCGTGGGCGTGGTATTTCAACCCACCGAACAACTGTCTTGGTATGCCTCGCACAGTCGCTCGTTTCAACCACTGGCGGACAGTTTTACTTTGCGTGCCAACACCGACACATTGCCAGCAGCCGCGACGGTGAATAATGAAATCGGCCTCAAGCTCGACCTCGCAGCACGCGCCAGCATCACGGCCGCACTGTTTCACATGTCGCAAACCGGCATCGCCGTACAAGACCCGGAAAACAGCCTGGCATCGCTGCCGATAGGGCAACAAAGCACACAAGGTCTGGAGCTGAGTTTTGCCGGACAACTGAGTGAAAAGTGGGAATTGTTAAGCGGCTATGCCTCGATGATTGGCAAGATCAGCGACTCGCCTGAACTGACCAGCGTCGGCACACCGTTCCAAGGTAATCGCGCCGCGTTGACACCACAGCACAGTGCGCACTTGTGGCTCAAATACAGGCTCACGCCGAGCTGGTATTTGGCCGCCGGCGGCCGCGCCGAATCGGCGCGTTTTGCCTCACCCGATAACTTGCTCAGCTTACCCGGCTATGCCGTACTTAACCTGGCGGCCGCTTATCAGAGTAAGACTTTCGATCTCAATCTCAGCGTAAAAAACGCTCTCAATCGGCGCTATTTTGTGGCGGCCCACAGCGGTGCCAATGATTACAATATGCCCGGTGAAACGCGCGGCTTGTATGTCAGCTTACGCTATCGTTTCTGATTTCTTTCACGGACTCACGCGCATGACATTTTTTCAAAAACGCTTACTGCGACGCTTACATTTATCGCTCGCTTTGCCGCTGGCGCTGGGTCTCATTTTACTCGGTCTATCCGGTAGTATACTGGTGTATATCGATGAACTCGATACCGCACTCAACCCGGAATTACTGCAACTCAGCGGCAACGTCGATACCCCATTTCAAGCCACCGATGTGCTGCCTCTGCTCGAGCAATTACAGGCCGATCCGGCCTACTCCGGCGTGAGCATGCTCGAATTACCAAGCCATGAGCAGGCACCGTTGACGGCGTGGTATCGAGCTGGCAGTACCGACAACATGGCGCGCCGTCAAATCATGATCAATCCGTATACCGGTGCCGTGCTCGGCTCAAGAATATGGGGCGAAATCGGTTTGACACGCGCGCACTTGATGCCCATGTTATTTCACCTGCATCGGTATCTGCTCGCTGGTGAGATTGGTAAAACCCTGGTTGCCATTAACGGTATAGGGCTCGCGCTGCTGGCCGTGAGTGGCCTGATTTTGTGGTGGCCACAGGGTCAATATGTAGTCTGGAGAAGGGCGCTTACTATGGTCTGTCGAGGTTCATGGAAACATGTGAGTTTTCGCTTTCATCGCGCCGCCGGATTCTATTTTTCGCCATTGCTTTTAATGCTGGCAATGAGCGGAATATATTTTAACAAACCACACTGGATCGCACCCTTACTCAACGCGGTCTGGCCCGCTGCTGAGGCACGCAAAGTCTATCGAGATGTTTCGCCCACTCATCGCCACATCGCTCGCGAAGAGGTGTTGTACGTGGCGCTGAAACATGCGCAAGAGTTGTTTCCTGATGCAAAAATTACTCGCATCGTGTTGCCCAGCGAGCGCGTGAACCAGTATGAAATTCGCTTGCGGCAAGAACAGGAATTACGCCTCGGTGCCGGTGCCACGCGGGTGTATTTCGATGCCGCCAATGCCGACATCGTGCGCTTGGTCGATCCGCTCATGGCCAGTGGCAGCGAACGCTTGCTCGGGTATTTTTTTCCACTGCACAGCGGCCAAGCCGGCGGCGAATTCGGCCGTATTTTGATCAGCTTGTGCGGCCTCATGCCGCTGTTGTTAGCTGTCAGTGGTATCGTGGTTTGGATTAAACGGCGCTGAGCCAATCCAAAGCAACGCGACCATTGATACACGGCGGACACCAAAAATAATTTCCCGTCAGTGGCTGGCTAAATTGGAACAAGCCATCGACCACACCATCTTCGGCACCACTCATGCGGCGCAACTGCGCTTCGAACGGCGCATACGAAGTGGCAAAGGCGACAAACTGCAAACCGGCACGCGCGCCTTCCGACCACGGCATGGAACGGCGCAGCATGAATGCCGGCGGGGTAAAGCTTTCTTGTGCCGTGCGTTTCACATGGGCGGATTCGGGTGCACTGTCGAATTCTTCATTATCGGCTTTGTGACGACCGATCAAGTCATCCTGTGCCGCTTCCGACAAGACCGCCAGGCGTTCGAAACGATGTTGCCATTGTTGTACCGCGACGTAGCTGCTGCCATCGGCAGCGATGGCGACTTCCTGCGCCAGCTCATCTTGCGGATTTTCAGTGCCATCGATATAGCCGCTCAAGTCGCGACCATCGGCGTAATGAAATGCCGCGACTTGCTGTGACAATTCAAATGCCGCACCCAAGGCTTGCTGCACGCGCCCCTGTTGATGCACCAACTCGCCGCGCTCGGCTTCGCGCAGCCAAATCCATAGCGCCGCCGGGGTGGCAGGCAAGCGCATTTTACTGGCTTCAATAGCAACGAAGTCGCGTAAGCCGGCAATCGTCACGCCGATTGCCGCGGCTAATGGGGCACCGATGCCGAGCACCAGACGCTGACCATCGGCTAAGGGATGCAATTGGTGCAAGGCTTGCGCCAACGCCGCGGTCGTGACCTGCGGCGAGAGGGTGAAACTGAGGTAAGTCGCGTGCGCCGGTAAGGCTTGTAAAATACCCGCTTGAGCTTGGGACATGAATTTCTCCGATAGACTGTGCGTGTTACCACTGGCTGACAAATATAACGCAAGAACGTTTTACCAGAAAAAAAAAGTCCTTGTAAAAATTATTCAATGCTGCGTACAATCAGAGCAGAGGTATGAAGCCTCAACGTCGCTCGGACGGTTCCGGGCGTTACGGTATTACTTACAATTCGATCATGCACAACACCACCACTACTCCGCCGGGCCGGGGTTCAGTCAGTGAAGGCAGCGCTACGCCTTCGATTAACTTTTCCTTTGCTCGCATCAATCGTCTGCCCCCCTATGTGTTCAATATCACTGCCGAACTGAAAATGGCAGCGCGCCGCCGCGGCGAAGATATCATCGACATGTCTATGGGTAACCCCGACGGTGCCACACCGGCACACATCGTCGCCAAACTGACCGAAGTCGCACAGCGTCCCGATACGCATGGTTATTCAGCCTCGAAAGGCATACCGCGCTTACGCCGCGCAATCGCCCATTGGTACCGCGAACGCTATGAGGTCGAACTCAATCCCGATACCGAGGCCATCGTCACCATCGGTTCGAAAGAGGGTCTGGCGCATCTGATGTTAGCGACCCTCGATAAGGGCGACACCGTGCTGGTGCCGAACCCGAGCTACCCGATCCACATTTACGGTGCTGTCATCGCCGGTGCCGACATTCGCTCGATACGGATGAGCCCCGGCGTGGATTTTTTCGCCGAACTCGAAAGGGCAATCCGTGAAACCTATCCGAAACCGAAGATGATGATTTTCGGTTTTCCATCGAACCCGACGGCACAATGTGTGGAGTTGGAATTTTTCGAACGTGTCATCAAATTGGCTAAAGAACATCAGATACTGGTGGTGCACGATTTGGCTTATGCCGACATCGTCTACGACGGTTGGAAAGCGCCATCGATCATGCAAGTACCAGGTGCGCGTGATGTAGCCGTTGAATTTTTCACGCTCTCAAAAAGTTACAACATGGCCGGTTGGCGCATCGGCTTCATGGTCGGTAACAAGGAATTAGTGGCGGCCTTGGCACGCATAAAAAGCTACCATGATTACGGCAGTTTCACGCCGGTACAGGTAGCGGCGATCGCCGCGCTCGAAGGCGACCAAACTTGTGTGGCGCAGATTCGCGATCAATATCAAAACCGCCGCGACGTCTTGGTAAAAGGCTTGCATGAACTTGGTTGGATGGTTGATAAACCGAAGGCGTCGATGTATATCTGGGCGCATATTCCACAACACTATCGGGCCGCCGGCTCATTGGAATTTGCCAAACATATGCTCGACAAAGCCAAGCTGTGCGTCTCGCCCGGCATCGGCTTCGGTGAATACGGCGATGAGTATGTACGCTTTGCCTTGATTGAAAACGAAGCACGCATCCGCCAAGCGCTGCGCGGTCTCAAAACCATGTTCAAAGAAGACGGGCTGTTGGGTAGCTTATCTTGAATCTGCGACGTAATTGAGTAAGTATATCGGCCGCATGCTATTGCGGCCGGCTTTTTTTACTTACTCAGGCCACACCGATAACACCAGTTCTTCGATGTCAGATGGATTGCTTATTTTCTTCTTCGCCGCCACCCAATCAGGCGGTTCCGGCATGGGCTTTTTGGTAAACACCGGCGTGTCGATGGCGATCTTAATCGCAAACACAAAGATACCTTTATTGATATTGAGCGGTATCATTTTTTGCACGATATCGTAAATCTGATTATCGTAAAATTCATGTACCTTAGGCTGCATGTCCAGCCATGAAGTCACGGCACCGTCGGAACGCATGGCAATCACCAAGTAGCCGCTCGAAGGCGGCAGCGTGACGTTTTTCAGCAAACGATAAATATTCGACTGCAGATTGCGCGAATACCGCCCCAGCGTTTCTTTGTTGATGCCTTTTTCTTGTAGCACCGTTTCCGACTGAAAAAATACCAGCGAATCGAAACGCGTCACGGCCGCTGACGCCAGCGTCGACAGGCATAATAATATAGCGGCCAGCAGGGCTTTCATCACACTTCCTTACTTGTTAACAAACACACCGGCGCTGCGATTTTTTTGCACATCATGCCAAGGAAAAATTTTTCCATTCATCGCCACATGCACACCAGCCGGCAGCATTTGTGCGGCCGCGCAGGCAAAGCCGAGATTGAACAAGGCATCGGAATTGGCGATTTCGTAAGGAATCATGGCACCGGTAAACACGATGGTTTTGTCGATTTTGGCCGCACCAAGTACTTCGGCAGTTTCACGCAGCGTATCGGTACCGTGGATGATCACCAAGGCTGCTTCCGGCGCATCCACGCAGGCTTGCAAAATGCTTTGGCGATGGCTGTCATTCATCTCGAGCGAATCCATCAGCATACAGACTTCGAGTTCTACCGGTATGGTCAAGCGCGCGCGCTGCAATACCTCGGGCAAGTGGCTGGCAGCAAAGCTGAGCTTGCCGGCCAATTCATCATAATGTTTGTCAAACGTGCCGCCGGTGGCGAGGATGCGCAAGGTCATGGTAACGGTATCGTATTGTGGATAAAGCAGCTATTGTAGCCTGTCAAGGCAGCCGCTGAAAGCTGCTAAACTGACGTGGTTTTTTGTCCTCAATCGCTCATGAAACCTATCGCCCCCGGAACTGTTATTTTCGATCGCCATCGTGGCTACGGTGTGCTGACATCGGTCAATCTGCTCACCGGCTGGGTGGCGGCGCGCTTCGGCGCGGAAAAGCGTGTGCTCGATCTGAACCTGTCAAGCGACGGTATTGTGCATGCCGATGGCACGCCGATACTGTTCCGTCGCAGTCCTCCCGAACGCATGCCACATGCGCGTTTGATGGCCATGGTGCGCCAATTACACGGTGCCGGCTACCAGAAATTATATTTATACAGTTGGCCGCATGCTTCCGGCCTGCATTGGCGCTGGCAATTATTTTGCGGTACCAGACAGTGGATGGAACGCCCCTTGCGGCCCGGTTGGTACGGTTCCGGCGCCGATTACAACCGCAACCCCGTCATGGGTTGGGGCGATGCGCCCGGTGCCGACAGCGCGGAATTGATCACCGCCTTGGCCAGCTTCGATCCGGCCGGTCTGGCCGCGGCACTCGGACGCGATGAAGACCACAGCGCCTGGTTTGCCAGCATTTGCGATGCCTTGCTGCCGCACTACGCCTACAGCCTCGGTGCCGATACCCCGGCTTGCCCCTTACCGCTGTACTTACCGGTGTTCGCGGTGCGCGAACGGGTCACGCCGGCCACAGAGTGGCAACTCAGTTATCCACCGGGCTGGGAACGCACCTGGAGCCCCGCCAGCCTGGCGCGACGACAGCAACAACGCGCGGTGGTACGCCACGACCTCATCCCTTACCACTGGAGCTTGCCACTGGAATTATGAGGGCAGGGATTCCCACAGATTATCCCAATCTTCCGGACGGAAACTGCCTTCGCGTTTGAGCAGCAGTTGGCCCTGAGGATTAATGACGAAATGCGTAGGCTGGCTGATAACTGTACCGAAATTATCGTTATGCCCGGCCATACCGCGCCAAAGCAGCGGAAAACGCTGCTCTTTCGGTATAGCTAAATTAATTAATTGCAAATAAGTATCAAAATCCTGCTTATTTTGATCGATGTTGACAGCTAACAACACAAACTTGCGCTTGGCATTGCCAACGTAAAATTCACGCATGAGCTTGAGATCGCGTACGCATAAATTGCAGCCTGCCGTAAAAAAACTGACCAAGACCGTTTTGCCGGCGAAATCAGCCAGTTCAATTTTCTTTCCATTGGCATCGGTACCGGACAAACTCATTTGTTGCTTAAGTGCAGGCGCAGCGACACTCTGCGCGGCACGTGCATCGGACAGGATTGCGCAGCTAAACAAGCTGGCCAGCGTTATGCTCAACAGCAGGGATTTTTTTATCATATTGTTTTCGTCCTGATGGGTAAAATGTCTTGGAATGCACAGGGTGAAGCCAACTACCCTCCTAAGATAAAACAAATCAGTCGTTGCTACAAAGATATTCTTACGTTGGAGACACAATTTGAAAGAATTATTATGAATTGGCTACTCTTGCTCACTGCCGGCCTCTTGGAAATCGTCTGGGCCATCGGTTTGAAATACACGGCCGGCTTTACGCGGCTTTGGCCCAGTGTGCTGACAATAACGGCAATGGCGGCCAGCGTAGGCTTACTCAGCATCGCCATGAAGACTTTGCCGGTTGGCACTGCTTATGCGATTTGGGTAGGCATCGGTGCGGTCGGCACAGCTACGCTGGGTATCGTGCTCTTTGGTGAAGCAGCCAGCCCGGCGCGCTTGCTGAGTCTGGCTTTGATCGTGGCCGGCATCATAGGCTTGAAACTCGCCAGCGGCTGAGTTTCAAGCACCGGTATACAGGTTTGACGGCGTGCCGGCTGAAAAATCGAGGATGTTTTGAAACGCCGCTGAAAAATACAATTCATAACTATCTTGCTCGACATAGCCAAGATGCGGCGTTGCCAACACATTTTCATAGCGCAGCAAAGCATGACCGGCAGCCAGCGGCTCGGTTTCAAACACATCGAGCGCCGCAAAACCCGGTCGTCCTTGGCTCAGCGCCGTTTCCAGCGCCGTCGCCGCAACCAGCTCGGCTCGGCTGGTATTAACAAATAATGCGTCGCGCTTCATCCGGCTCAAATCTTCCAAGTTGACGATACCGTGCGTGGCATCGTTGAGGCGCAAATGCAGAGAAATCACGTCACTGTCGGCGAAAAAAGCGGCGCGCGTGGCAGCAATCTGATAGCCATCGGCCTGCGCCTGTGCTTGACTGGCGGCGCTACCCCATACCAGCACCTGCATGCCAAAGGCCTTGCCATAGCCGGCGACCAGTTTGCCGATGCGGCCATAGCCCCAGATACCGAGCACTCTTTGCTTCAATACCCGGCCGAGCCGGTTACGGCTCGGTTCACTGGAAGACATTTGCCAGCATCCTTCCTGCAACAGACTGGCGTAATTGAGCAAGCGGCGTGAGGCCGCCATGATCAAGGTCCAGGTCAATTCGGCCGGCGCAGTCGGGTCGCCACGGCCTTCCGTGATGGCGATACCACAGTCACGCGCGGCGGCGGTATCGACATGCCCAGCCAGCTTGCCAGTCTGAGAAATCAGCTTCAATTTCGGCAACTTTTGCAGCAATGCGCGCGAGAAGCGGCTGCGTTCGCGTATCAACACAACGGCATCAAATTGCGCCAGCCGTATCGCCAATTGCCCGGTACCAACGGCACGGTTGGTAAAGATCTTGACTTCGTGTTGTTGCAGCATTTCAAAGCATGCAAGATGCCGCACCACGTCTTGATAGTCATCGAGGATGGCAATTTTCATGAATTTTTTCTTTCAGTGGAGTGCGATAGGTGAAACAGTTTCACTTTCATAAAACGTACTACTATGCTAACGCTCTTGATGCAAAAATTGGCCCACGGCAGCGTGCGCGTGTACAATAACCGCTCACAGCAGCTATTTGATTCCTGCGCCCGCCGACTCGGCAGGTGCCTTGGCAAGTCGGGAACACCAACCTGACCGCCTATTATCCGACAGAACCATCGTCCATGTATCCTTGCAGACGCGGCAATTTTTTTTGATTGCCGCGCGCAGAATTGCACAGATTGACGAAGATTCTGCCGTGCCGCTACACCGATTTTTTATTGAAATGGCATTGGAGAATAAGATGAACCAACCTATCATGCAAGGCATCGCTGCAGTCAATGCACCGAGCTATGTCAAGCAAACCGCACTGATCAACTGGGTAGCTGAAATCGCCGCCCTGACCAAACCGGACCAGATTCACTGGTGCGACGGCTCGCAAGAAGAATACGATCGTTTGTGCGCACAAATGGTCGCTGCCGGCACCATGAAAAAGCTCAATGAAGCCAAGCGTCCGAACAGCTATCTGGCTTGCTCTGACCCGAGCGATGTCGCGCGCGTCGAAGACCGCACTTACATTTGCTCGACCAATAAAGCCGATGCCGGTCCGACCAACAACTGGATGGCACCGGCCGAAATGCGCGCCACACTCAACCCCTTGTTTGATGGCTGTATGCGCGGTCGCACTATGTATGTGGTACCGTTTTCCATGGGCCCCTTGGGTTCACCGATTGCACATATCGGTGTAGAACTGTCCGATTCCGCCTACGTGGCGGTGAATATGCGGATCATGACGCGCATGGGCAAAGCCGTGTACGACGTGCTCGGCAGCGACGGTGCTTTTGTACCCTGCGTGCATACGGTAGGCGCACCTTTGGCAGCCGGTCAAGCTGACGTGGCTTGGCCATGCAATGCCACCAAATACATCGTGCATTATCCGGAAAGCCGTGAAATCTGGTCTTTCGGCTCCGGTTACGGTGGCAATGCTTTGCTCGGAAAAAAATGCTTTGCCTTGCGTATTGCTTCGACCATGGGTCGCGATCAAGGCTGGTTGGCCGAACACATGCTGATCCTTGGCGTCGAATCGCCGGAAGGTAAAAAGCACTATGTGGCAGCCGCCTTCCCTTCGGCTTGTGGCAAAACCAATTTCGCCATGCTGATTCCCGCCATCAAGGGCTGGAAAGTCACCACCATCGGTGACGACATCGCTTGGATCAAACCGGGTGCCGATGGCCGTCTGTATGCGATCAATCCGGAAGCCGGCTATTTCGGCGTCGCTCCGGGTACCAACACCGCCACCAATTCGAATTGCATGGCTTCATTGACGGCCAATACCATCTTCACCAATGTGGCACTGACCGATGACGGCGATGTCTGGTGGGAAGGCATGAGCAAGCCGGCACCGGCGCATTTGATCGATTGGCAAGGCCAAGATTGGACCCCGGAAAGCGCCCAAGCGACCGGCCGCAAAGCAGCTCATCCGAATGCGCGCTTCACCGTTGCAGCCACGCAAAATCCAGTCATAGATGCAGCTTGGGATGATCCGGCCGGTGTGCCGATTTCGGCCTTTATTTTCGGTGGCCGTCGTTCCACTACCGTGCCGCTGGTTACTGAGGCGCGCAACTGGATAGAAGGCGTGTATATGGCTGCCACCATGGGTTCGGAAACCACAGCTGCAGCAGCCGGTTTGCAAGGCGTAGTGCGACGTGATCCGTTCGCCATGCTGCCGTTCATGGGTTACAACATGAGCGACTATTTCCAACATTGGCTCAATATGGGTAAGAAAATCGCCGCCAGCGGTGCCACCTTGCCGGCGATTTACTGCGTCAACTGGTTCCGTACCGATGCCGACGGTAAATTCGTCTGGCCTGGTTTTGGCGACAATATGCGCGTGTTGAAATGGATGCTGGAACGGATAGAAGGCCAAGCCCAAGGCGTGGAAAATATTTTCGGCGTCACGCCGAGTTTCTCCGACTTAAGCTGGGAAGGGCTGGACTTTACTGCCGAACAATTCGAGACCATCACTTCCATCGATACCGATGCCTGGGTCGCCGAATTGGCCTTGCATACAGAATTGTTTGAAAAACTCGCCTATCACCTGCCGGCCGAATTGGAAGCGACACGTGTAGCTTTAGAGAAAAAACTGTTGGCGTAGTTTTTGCACACAGCAGTTCAGTGAAATCAACGCAAGCCTGAACAAGGCTTGCGTTTTTTTTGTGCAAAAAATTGTGGCATTTGTTGGGCGTACTCGCGCGTACGAAGGGAATGGTACACATTGCCGGGCAAACATTCCCGCATGCCGCAGACTCGTCATTCCCGCATGCTTTTGGCTGGAACCCAGTATCGTTTTTAGCACTGAAAACAGCATGATTTCTGGCATTTTCAGTTAAGCACGAACGCCGCCAGGTTCCCGCCAAAAGCGCGCTGATCATTACCCACAAGTCAGGTCGATTGCGCATCCACCCAGCCGCCCAATTCGTCATTGCCGCGTAGGCGGCAATCCAGTGGCGCGCACGCGCCTTTTATATCTGTGCTGCTCAGGCGCAGCAGGACGTGTTCATTGCACAGAAAAAAAAGTGCCCCTGATCGCCCCTCCCACCCTGAAGGCACTGACGTGCCACTGGATTCCTGCCTACGCAGGAATGACGAGGCGAGGGCATGGGGGAATGACATGTCGGCCAGTTGGGGTGATGATACCGACTGAAAACCCTTTTGCGACAGCCTCTGAAGGCCGAGGTTTCAAACCCTGGTCAGATTTTTGAACAGCGGTAAGGGAAGCGCAGAAAAAAACCGCCTTCCTGCAGGAAGGCGGTTTTCAGTATTATTGCCAGCGTTCGCTTAGCGGAAGTACGGTGCTTGCGGCGGAACGCGATGCGCTAAACTGCTGCTCAGATTGATAGTTCCGCGCATCATGCGCTGCCACAAAAAATTTCCCAGATAAGCCAGAGGAAAAGCGATAGGCCAAGTGGTCAGCCAAGCTTCCATCCAGCTACCGAAAAAGTCATTACCCGACGCCGCTGCGTACCAACGCCACAACGCCGTGACGAACAGCGTTAAGATACCGGTCAATACCAAACTAGGCAACATCGATGCCAAACTATGCGAACCGGCGACGCTTACCGGTGCGCGACTCTGCAATTCGCGACGCAATTCGAAGGGGATCTTCGATGCAAACAAGCATGCATCGGCTGCCGCTGGTGTACCACTATAGATAGAAAAATGCTGCATTGCAAAATCCCTCTTCTGTATAATTAACCGCGTGCGGCCAGTGCGCGTAATTCGGCAGCCATATTCGGTGAGCTGCGGTCGAGATCGTTGGCAACGCGACGGATAGCCAAAATATTAGCCAAATTACGTAATGCCGATTTTTGTTCACGTGTTTTAGCTGGTGAAAACAGCAAGGAAATTGCGCGAAATACGCCGATAAGCAGTGGTTTGAAAACAAGCATCAGGGTTGCAATCATGCCCAGGCCCAATAAAGGTCGCAGCGAGGCAAGTACGGAACTGATAGCAAATTGGGAAATTGGCAGGGCGCTGGCGGCCGGGAATGCAATATTTAAGAATGTCATGATGATCTCTACGCTTTATTTTCTAGGATGAATTCATCATATTGCATTGCAACATATAATTCTAATTTTCATTTCCTATAATTACTATATCGTTTGTGAATAACAGGGCAGACTGCTACCGTTCATCGCAGCTCATATTTGTATCGTTGTTAACTTTGGAAACAGGGAAATGAACTTTTTAACACTCGATCTTAACCTCTTGCGCGTCTTCGACGCCGTGATGATAGAGCAAAATCTGACCCGCGCAGCCGACAAGCTGGCCATGACGCAGCCGGCCGTGTCGAATGCGCTTAAACGCTTGCGCCATTCGCTCAGCGATGAATTACTGATTCGTACTGCCTACGGCGTCAAGCCGACGCCACGCGCTGAAGCATTGTGGCCAACGATACGCGATGTCTTATCGAAACTCGAAGCGGCACTGGCACCGGGGGCCTTCGATGTGTCTCAAACTCAAGCAACTTTCCGCATGGCCATGGCCGATGCCACGGCCGCCTTGTGGATGCCAACCTTAGTCGCGGCGATACAGAATGAAGCACCGGGCATCAATGTCCGAATGGTGCCCTTGACGACGCGGGAGCCGCGGCCGATGTTGATGCGCGGCGATATTGATATCGCCGTCGGTTTCTTTCCTGGTGTAGTGGCACAGTTGGCCGGTAGCCAAACCGCCGGTAATAGTGCGATTCGGCATGAGAGCTTGTACACCGGACGCTATGTTTGTGTAATGCGACACGATCATCCCTTGGCAGCATCGGATCTGACACTCGATGATTACTGCCAAGCACGCCACTTGTTGGTCAGTTTTTCCGGACGGGCGCATGGACTCATCGATGAGGTCTTGGAAAAAATGGGTAGGGAACGGCGTATTTTACTGACAATCAACCAATTTTTTACCGCCGGCCGTGTGGTTGCCCATTCCGATTTGCTCACAGTGTTACCGCGTCATCTCATTTCAGCCACTGGCATGAGCGATGCCTTGATTTGGAAAGAGCTGCCGTTTGAAACCCCGGAAGTGCATGTCGATATGCTTTGGCATGAACGGGACGGGCGCAATCCGGCACACCAATGGCTGCGCAATAACTTGGTGAATATGACGCATTCGAATCTGGTGCCGGAATTGGAACAAGATGTGCAGCATCCCGATTGAGCGATTGCCGCTGGCGGCACAAAGCACAGAATAGCTTTACAATCAGCTATCCTTATCACCTTCTTATGCATGCTTATGTTTACAGGTATCGTCCAGGGCATTGCCCGTATCGAAAAAATCGTTGACCAGCCGGGTTTGCGCAGCTTTCATTTACATTTTCCCAGCGGCTTTGCGACCGGACTGGAAATCGGTGCCAGCGTGGCGGTTGATGGTGTATGCCTGACCGTAACTGCCTTCGATGGTGAGCAAACGGCGCAGTTCGACGTGATGCAACAAACTTTACAGATCACTACGCTCTGTTTGTACGGGCAAAACGACCACATCAATGTTGAACGTGCGGCGCGCGACGGTGCTGAAATCGGTGGTCATCCACTTTCCGGCCATGTTGATTTTACCGCGCAACTGGCTGCCATACGCCGGCTCGAAAATAACTACGTTTTGCGAATTGCCGTGCCACCGACTTGGCTGCGGTATATTTTTGCCAAAGGTTATATCGCCATTAATGGTGCCAGTTTAACCATTGCCGAAGTCAATCACGAGCAAGCTTGGTTCGAAGTGTGGCTGATTCCAGAAACACTGCGCATGACTGTATTCGGCGAAAAAACCGTTGGTGCCGCACTCAATATCGAAATTGAAAGGCAAACTCAAGTCATCGTCGATACTGTCCGCACCATGTTGGCAGAAACGCTGGGACCCTTGTTACCGGCACTCGAGGCCGTATTGGCCCAACAGCAGGTGGTGTTACCGGAACAATTACGCGCTTTGCTCAAGCCTTGATTAGTCGGGCTGGCCGTCCCAGTATTCCATCGTCGCATTCTGATCAAAACCGGCACCACTCAAGCGCACACTGATGCGGCCGGAATCAGGATAGACAATCACATCATGCGGATTGCGCTCACCGATCACCAGATAACGGCAAACTTGATCGGTGTGATTAAATAAACTGTGTCCGGCTTTTTGGCCAGCCGGAAAAACCACATAACTACCCTCGGTCAGGATAAATTCCTGTTCACCCAAACGCAGGGTGCAACTGCCGCTCATCATCATCAATTGCTCTTCTTCGAGGTGATGATAATGATTTGGACATGCTTGTTTTCCCGCTGCCAACTCTTCCATACACACGCCAACATGACTGGCGCCGCCAAACTGTGCCAATTGCCGGTACCTGCTGCCGAAAGTTTTGCCATGGGAAAAGCTTTCCCATGCCACCTCATCGACTTTGAAGGGCTCATAAATGCCGGCAGCATTGACGGAGGAGGGCGTGGTTGTCATGGCTATGGTTTATTTAATCGGCAGACAACTGGTATTTTTCACTTCCTCCATGACTGCATAGGTATGCGTTTCACGCACACCGTTTAGTTGCAGTAAGGATTTACCGAGGAAATCGCGATAAGCGTTCATATCTTTGACACGGGCTTTGACCAAATAGTCAAAACCGCCGGCAACCATATGACATTCAAGCACTTCAGGAATCGCCTGTACGCCACGGCGAAACGCATCGAAGACATCGGGAGTGGTGCGATCAAGCACAACTTCGATAAACACCAACAGCGCCACATCAAGCAGATGTGGGTTGAGTTGGGCGGTGTAGCCGAGAATATAGCCCGATTCTTGCAGCTTGCGCACGCGCTCGAGGCAGGCAGCTGGGGACAGATTGACCCGATTTGCCAATTCTACGTTACTGATACGGCCGTCATTTTGTAATTCGGCCAGAATTCTTTTACTGATTTTGTCTAGCATAAGAAGTCGAAAATCATTCTATGAGTGGTTAATAATATTCGGGAATATTCTCTCACAAAAAAGAAAATTCCGATATATGTTCTGATTTCCAGAATTAATCATATGCAAGCATCGATACAATGAAATCTAATTCATTTCGTGTCTATTTTTTATGATTGAGACCATTGTGCCTAACATTTCCCTCCCATTTGCGACGCTCTTGAACGAACTTTTACCTGCGGCAACACCGTTGCGCACGGCAATCACCGAGGCCTATCGTCGCGATGAGATTGACGCAGTCCAGTACCTGTTAGGCCAAGTTGATCCTCATCCTGATTTACAAAAATCTGTTACCACCTTGGCCCATGAATTAGTCAGCTCGGTGCGTGAGCAAAGAACCCGCGCTTCCGGTGTCGATGCCTTGATGCATGAATTTTCTCTGTCATCCGAAGAAGGTGTGGCGCTGATGTGTCTGGCCGAAGCCTTATTGCGCATTCCCGATCACCAAACGGCTGACCGCTTGATTGCCGATAAAATCAGCAAGGGCGATTGGCGCAAGCATCTTGGCGAATCACCTTCTTTGTTTGTCAATGCCGCGACTTGGGGTTTGCTGGTTACCGGTAAATTGGTCGCGACCAATAGCGAACAAGGTTTAGGAGCGGCACTGACGCGTCTCATTGCCAAGGGCGGTGAGCCACTGATACGCAAAGGGGTAGATTTGGCCATGCGCATGCTCGGCAATCAATTCGTTACCGGCCAAACCATCGCAGAAGCCTTGAAAAACAGTGTCGCCAACGAACAACGCGGCTATCGTTATTCCTACGACATGCTCGGGGAAGCGGCGCTGACCGCCAAAGATGCCGCCTTTTATTACCAGTCTTATGAAAGCGCCATTCATGCTATCGGGAAAGCCTCGAATGGCCGTGGTATCAAAGCAGGCCCCGGCATTTCAGTGAAATTGTCAGCACTACATCCGCGCTATTCACGCGCCCAACATGGGCGCGTGATGACTGAGTTATTGCCCTTGCTGAAAAATTTACTGCTCATTGCCAAACACTACAATATCGGTCTCAATATCGATGCCGAAGAAAGTGAGCGCCTGGAACTCTCGCTCGATCTGATGGAAGCCTTGGCATTCGACCCTGATCTGAAAGGCTTTGAAGGCATCGGTTTCGTGGTGCAAGCGTATCAGAAACGTTGCCCTTTCATAATTACCTACTTGATCGATCTGGCTCGTCGCAGCGGCAGCAAATTCATGGTGCGCTTGGTCAAAGGTGCGTACTGGGATGCCGAGATCAAACGTGCCCAAGTCGATGGCATGAGTGGTTTTCCGGTCTACACGCGGAAAGTGTATACCGATGTATCGTATCTGGCCTGTGCTCAGCAATTGCTGGCAGCAACGGCATGGATTTATCCACAATTTGCCACCCACAATGCGCAAACGCTGTCGACTATTTATACTTGGGCCGAAGCGGCTGGCGTCAGTGATTATGAATTTCAATGCCTGCATGGCATGGGCGAAACCCTGTATGACCAAGTGGTTGGTAAAGCCAAACTCAACAAGCCTTGCCGGATTTACGCACCAGTCGGCTCGCACCAAACCTTGCTGGCTTATTTAGTACGTCGTTTGCTGGAAAACGGTGCCAATTCCTCGTTCGTCAATCAAATTGTCGATGAAAACCTGCCCATCTCCAGCCTCATTGCGAATCCACTGACGGTGGCACGCGAACTCGGTGGGCAGCCGCATCCTGGCATCGCTTTGCCACTGCATTTATTCGGCCGTGAACGACGCAATTCTGCCGGCTTTGATTTTTCCAATGAAATCAGCTTGCATGCAATCAGCCAGCATTTTGCCAAACATGCACGAGGCCAGTACCATGCTGTGCCGCTGCTGGCGAGCGCAGAATCAAGTGAGCCACCGCAGGCCACACCGCTGCCACTGCACAACCCGGCCGATCGTCGCGATGTGCTCGGTACCGTGCGTGAAGCCAGCGCTGCAGAAATAGAAGCGGCCTTGCAAGCGGCGCAGAATTTTTCTACCGAGTGGGCGCAGACAACACCGTTGCAACGCGCCGCCAGTTTGCAGCGCGCAGCTGATTTAATCGAAGCACGGCGTGAAGACTTCATGGCCTTAGCCATACGCGAAGCCGGCAAATCGCTACCGAATGCACTGGCCGAAGTACGCGAAGCGGTCGATTTTCTGCGTTACTATGCCGCCCAAGTCAGCGGCTTGGATAGTACGCTGGCCTTGGGCACGGTGGTGTGTATCAGTCCATGGAATTTTCCACTGGCTATTTTCATCGGCGAAGTCAGTGCCGCGCTGGCCGCCGGCAATGTGGTGCTGGCCAAACCGGCCGAACAAACGCCGTTGATCGCGTCCTTGGCGGTGGCAACACTATATGAGGCCGGCATACCACGTGCAGCTTTGCAATTTTTGCCCGGTAGCGGTGAGCAAGTTGGCGCTTTGCTGGTGGCCGATGCGCGCGTCAAGGGCGTGATTTTCACTGGCTCGACCGAGGTGGCACAATTAATTCACGCCACACTCACGCAAAGAATGATGAAGGAAAACAGCGAAATTGTTTTGATTGCCGAAACCGGTGGACAAAATGCCATGATCGTCGACAGCAGCGCCTTGCCTGAACAAGTTGTTAATGATGTGCTGGCTTCGGCATTTGACAGCGCCGGACAACGTTGCTCGGCCTTGCGCGTGCTGTGTCTGCAAGAAGATATCGCTGATAAAACGATAGAGATGTTACACGGTGCGATGCAAGAATTACGGGTCGGCCAGCCCGATCGCTTACAAGTCGATATCGGCCCGGTCATCGATGAAGCGGCACGCCATAACTTGGTCACGCACATCGAACAGATGCGCACACGCGGCCATGCCGTGCATGCACTGAGCTTATCGGTAGACTGCGAGAACGGCAGCTTCGTGGCACCGACGGTCATTGAAATTGCCAGTTTGTCGGAATTGACTAAGGAAGTGTTTGGTCCGGTATTGCACGTGTTGCGTTTCCGTAGAGATAACATGCCGCAACTGGTAGCGCAAATCAATGCCAGCGGTTTCGGCCTCACCCTCGGTGTGCATTCGCGCATAGATGAAACCATCGATTACATCAGCCAAGCTTGCCATGTCGGAAATATCTACGTTAATCGCAATATTGTCGGTGCCGTTGTCGGAGTTCAACCGTTTGGTGGAGAAGGTAAATCCGGTACTGGCCCGAAGGCGGGTGGTCCCTTGTATTTGAAACGCTTACAGCGGCAAGCAGAGAGCGCGCTGTACGGCCATACCGTGTATGAGCGCACTACCCCAGCGAGCTTGCAGGCTTTGCTGCTGTGGGCCAAGTCTGAAGGCTTGGATCAACTGGTGTTGCGCGGTGAACATTACCTGCAACACAGCCCTTATAAGGTTACGCAAGTACTGCCTGGCCCCACCGGCGAGCGCAACACCCTGGCTTTTGTTCCACGTGGCAGAATTTTCTGTGCATCGACACAATTAGCTAGCTTGTGCAATCAACTGGCGGCGGTATTAGCAACAGGCAATACGCCGGTGTTAGCGGCACAAGCCCTTGCGTGTTTGCCCGCTGATTTTCCAGCCGCAGTGCGTGCCGTCATCGTAACGGCGGAGGCGGCACAAAGTCGGGTGCAAATGGTGTTAGCTGACCAAGCTTCACGCCATGCTTGCCTGGCAACGTTTGTCGATAATCAAGATGGCATCGTTTCGGTCATTGGCACTGATGAACAGACTGATATTGCGTTGTGGCGTTTGGTGGCTGAACGTGCTTTATGCATCAACACAACAGCGGCTGGCGGCAATGCCAGTTTGATGAGTATGAATAGCTGAAGCGACTTATATCTCTTTTGGCCTGCTGTTACAGCAGGCTTTTTTTTTGTTTGTGCGCGTAAAGCCTCGGCCTTCAGAGGCTCTCACATAAACCTTACAGACGCTTTTTCACACCTGAAACACCGCATACCTCGTCAGATTTTTGATCAAAAACTTTCTTTGCTTTGAGAATATCTTCCCTCATTGTTGCTTTTTTTAATTACATTTTTTACATTAAATGTTGTTCATCGCGTTGCTCATCGCCAAGGATTGCGCTTGCAAAGGCTCAAGCATTTGCCTGATGTTGGTAGCTTGAAATAAGGCATGAAGCGCTGCGGCGGTCGGTGTAGCGGCATTGGCAAAGCTGTTGAAAAAAATCAGCAATAAACACAGGCGTTTGTTCAAGCTCATCGTTAATTTTCTTGGTGAATGAAGTAAGTAACGGATTCTAAAGGATTTTTTCAAGATGGGGAAATGTCGGTCGAGAAGGTAGCGGACAACATCTATGTTAATAAGTATATATATAAATAGTAATAATTGTTAACGTTGGGGGGTTCCTGTGGATAAGTCGGTAAACATCCACAGAATCAATTGTTTAAGGAATTCATAAGGCGGTGGAAAAAGGCTGTATATCCACAGGACAAAATCTGTATAAGAAATTCAGTGAGAGATGTAAATCGGCTTACGCACAATGCATACAGTGGATATCCCTGCACTTATCCACAGAAATATTTTCAAAAATGTGGTTTTCTTTGCGATTTCAGCTGAAATCTTTACTTTTAAACCAGCTTGCAAGTTGGGAAAGCCTTGAATCAGTAGTTTTTTTAATGCAGATGTTTTTTTTGGGGAAGGTGGTTTGTGATTTTTAAAATTTTTTTAAAAACATGTTAAAGGTGACAA